>NZ_JAFQXT010000040.1 GCF_017406825.1 Methanobrevibacter sp. | reverse complement strand
GGGATTGGTTTGTAGGTTTTCTTTTCTTCAAAAATTCCTGCTTCTTGTGCAATTTCATCATAAGTAGTATCAAATACGTCTTCTGTGTCTTTTATTTTACCAGTAAAGTTTACTCTAACAAAATCTCCGTTATCTATAGCCATAATATTAGCTCCTTATAATTTTGATTAAATAATTTGTTAATAAATATAGTATCAAGTGAAATATCAATGACTTCCTCTTCACACTAATTATACAATAAATAATTATATCGTTTTTAGTTTATATATGCTACTGTTTATAGTATTGAAATATGCAAATAATCAAAATTCAGAAAAATATGTATCAGGAAAAATTAAAAAAAACATGATAGTATTAAATAATAACTTTAACAAATAAGTTAAACAAATGTTGACCAACAGTAAATATGGAGCATTATGACTATCTCAAAATCAAAAAGAATCTTTTATTATGATTTCTTAAGAACAATCGCTATTCTTGCAGTAATATTATGTCATGTAGATGGAATGATAGGTTATGGATTTAATAATTTAAAAAATGCCATTCCGGGTTTTTTAACAATAATATCTGTAACAGGAGTTCCGATTTTTTTAATGTTGACTGGAGCTTTATTGTTGAATAAAAATTATTCCTTGATTGACTTTTACAAAAGAAGATTTAGACGAATAATCCCTCCATTCATTTTCTGGATGGCAATTACAATAATATTCGGAGTAATATTTCTTAATTGGTCGAATGTTGATGTCTTTAACGAATTTTTTGGAATTACCTCACATACATGGTATATATGGACATTAATCCCAATATATATTTTATTACCCTTAATAAATGAATATATCAAAAGATTCAAATTCAAAGGAATTGAATTACTATTGATTATCTGGCTAATAGCCATTATTTTTGATGTTTTTACCCATATCCCAATCTGGTTTGTTTTGAGTAATCTTTTAGGATTCATGGGATTTGTAATATTAGGATATTATTTGGATAATAAGAAATTCAGCATATCTAATAAAAAAATGCTTTTATTTGGAATATTGATTTTTACATTATTTACTCTGATGCACATGTTTGTAATGTACAATGAGATTAATGTGTATACAGATATCTATTTGAATATTCTCACGATTTTTCAATCATGTGGAGTATTTTTAATTGTGAAAAACCTTGATATTCTATCTAAAAATAATCTATACACTAAAATAAGGTCAAATTATATTGGAAAAATTGTCATTAGCATAAGTATTCTTAGTTATGGAATGTATTTTGCCCATTATATCCTAATCAAATACTTCGAAACATTGAATATACACTCCATTAAATTACTTCCAGCGATTTTTATACTGATAGCAGGATTATCCTGGTTAGTTAATCTAGTATTAAGTAAAATCCCATTTGTTAAATCAATTTCTATCTAACGAAATTTTATTTAACACACTCAAAAATGTTTTCATCTCTAATCAGCGCATATCTATCGACAGCCTCATGACCTAAATTTCTTATAAAATCATCACTGACTATTTTAAAGCCTGCATCGATTAGCCTATCTTTAAAATCTCTTCCATAAAGCCTTAAATGATCGTCCTGACCATAATATTTTTCTCTAAGCTCAGGAGTATTGTATTGAGGATTTTCGAGTGTCTTTGTTTCATCATACGGAAGTTCAAATGCAATTCCGTTAATTGGAACTAATATTAAAGCAGTCCCAGATGGTTTTAAAACACGTTTTAACTCACTTATTGCTTTTTTATCATCAACAACATGTTCTAGAACATGAGAACAGTAGATTAAATCAAAGAAGTCATCTTCATATGGAATATCCTGTATATCAACAATTTCACGAATGAACGGATTTTCATCACTTATATCGACAGGATAGTAATCTATTTCCTCTCGATTTTTAAATAAATCATAAAACATTGATTCAGGAGCAAAATGAAGAAACTTATACCCTTTCCTTAAGAGATCTGGTCTTTCCTTGAAAAATAAATATAATGCACGATGGCGTTCATGACTATAACAATTCGGACATTCGACTTCTTTGTGGATGATTTGAGGATAAGGTCTAAAATCAATACCTTTATAACCACAAATAGGGCATTCTTTTTCGTATTCACTTAATTTCAGATTTAATAATTCATTTTCTTTTAAAAGTTTATTATAATTAGTTTTATAATAATTATAACTGTTGCTTCTTTTTAAAAAAAATTCCTTGATTTCAATCACCTTAATCTTCTAAATCTTTGGAAAAACATCCTGATACCCTTTGTGTATCTCCAACTTCTTGAAGAAACTAAACAATTTTTTATAGATAATAATCTGTTTCTTTCATTAATTAAATTTAAATGTTCTTCAAAAATAGAATAAACCCTATGATAATCTTCTGGAGTATCAGATTCAAAAAATATTTGATATTTTTCCTTTAGATTAATAGGAATTACCTCATTTTTATCAAGATTAACATCATTTAAATATGATTTGGCTAATCTGAAATATTCCTCACTGACAGGAGGATTCATGTGAAATGTTATTTGCTGTGTTTTGAAAAATTCATATTCCTGTTCAAACTCTTCAAAATAGTTTTCATTTTTAAGAAACTCGCATACAAAATCAACCACAGGATAAATATCCATACTTGTATCATCAAATGTAACTGAATTTGGATTATCAATCCTATAATAATATAAGATTTCATCTACAAATGAAATTTTTGATGCTCGAAGCATAGATTTTACATGGAATAAAACATCCTCATAAGCAATGTTTTCATTAAAAACAAAATCCTCATACCTACTTAGAAAATCCTTATTGTAAAATTTAGTCCAAGGGGCAAAATATGAATTCAACACATTTTCTTTAATAGAATGATAATCAACAGCAAAATTATTAAAATTACAATCTAAAAAGATTTCATCAAACGGAATATAATTTCTTTCATTGACAAATTTATTATTTTTAATTTTTCCCACTTTAAAGATTGTAAAATCAGAATCATTATTTTTAATATTATTCAAATTCAATTCCAGAAATTCCGGGCAAATATAATCGTCATAGTCCATGAAGTAAATAAAATTTCCATTGCAATTTTTCATCCCATTATTCCTTGCAACACCCGGACCGGAATTTTTTTGTGAAATAATTTTAATTCTGGAATCATTTTTGGAAAATTCATTTAAAATAGCTAAAGTATTGTCAGAAGAACCGTCATTAACACATATTAACTCAAAATCTGAGAAAGTCTGGTCTAGAATACATGGTAAAGTGCTATTTAAATAATTCTCACCATTGAAGATGGGCATTATAATTGACACTTCAACCATTTAATTCACAGCTCCTTTTAATGTTTTTTGCAATTTTCTCAATGGTTTAGTAATTTTCCAACTATTAGAAGTTAAAACTAAATTAATGAATTTATTTAATTCTTCTATTTCCTTTTCATTTTCAAAGTTACTCATTTTAAATATAAATTCTTGTGGACTTTCACATTCCATTCCCAAATTAAAAATTAATAATGCTTTTTCATGCACTTCATCAAATATTTCTAACGATTCATATTCTGTTTTGTGAGAAATAAAATCTGTTTTCATTTTTTCAAAAAACACATCCCTATAATTAAAATCTGTGGCTTTGAAATATTTATAGGTGGAAAACATCTTTTTTTCGAAAATTTTTGTTGAATATTGCTCAAAGTAACCGAATGACTTCGCAATATCTATTACCATATTAAATATCTCTATCCAATCTGAAAATTTATCCGAAGATGATTGAGTAATGGAATCCGCCCGAATACGACGATTATATAAAAATTCATCATAGAAATAGGCCTTTTTAGCTTTGAACATTGCTTCTGTAAAAAATGGATTGTCTTCAAATATGTACCCCTCCGGAAATCTCATATTTTCAATTAATTCTTTTTTGAATAGTTTCCCGGGAGCAGTAACAGATATCGTGAAGATTTCAGAACCTGTATCTTTAAAATCAAATATATTATCTCCAACCATTTCTTTTAAATACTCCATAGTGAAATATTTATCTTCCATCTTTTCTCTAGTTACATCATCAAAATTTATCAATTTAAAGATTAATATGTCCAACTGTTTTTTTTTGGCTATATTATATATCTCTTCAAATGCAGTCAATTCCAAATAATCATCTGAATCAATGAAGAGTATATATTCCCCATTTGAGTTTTCAATACCAATATTTCTTGATGCGGAGAGTCCTTTATTAGTTTGAGTAATTATTTTAATCCGAGAATCGTTATTTGAATATATGTCCAATATCCTATTTGTACTGTCAGTTGATCCATCGTTAATACAGATTATCTCAATATCTGTGAATGTCTGATTAACAATACTGTCCAAACACTCTTCAAGATATTTTTCTACATTATAACATGGGACAATGACTGATATTTTGGCCATTAAAATGCTCCTAAAAGATACATGATTGAAAATTATGTAAATTAATTGTTTTATTACAGACAAATAACATATTAATCATATATACTTTATTAGAAATACTATTTAAATTTTAAAATACAAGGATTTATTCAACATGCACGATTTAAATTTTATCCAAATAATGGAAAAATTACTTATCAAATGCTCTCACTAAAAAACTAATATTTATAAGAGTCATAAATATAATCCATGCAAAGAAGAGGCGCAGTTAATTTACCCCTTCATGGAGGCCATCCTCCAAGTTGGCTGTTTTCAAGAATGGTTAAGCTGTCAGGGGCATTGACTTCAGTGATAATTGAGGAATACAGTTTGGAGGAATTCCTAAATCGTATATCCAACCCATACTGGTTCCAGGCATTTTCCTGCGTTCTGGGCTTTGACTGGCATTCCTCCGGAACAACCACAACAACATTGGGAGCCCTAAAAGCATCGCTGTCTCCTGAAGAACACGGAATTTACGTTACCGGAGGAAAAGGCGCCAAATCAAGAAGAACGCCTCAAGGAATTGAACATGCTGGGGAAGTGTTTAATCTGAAAACAAAAACCACGGAAAAACTGGTTGAAACAAGCAAATTATCCGCCAAAATCGATAACTCATGCATTCAGGACGGATACACATTATACCAGCACAACTTCTTTGTCACTGAAAAGGGGGATTGGGCGGTTGTCCAGCAAGGCCTAAACACTGAAAACAAATATGCGCGCCGCTACCACTGGCTTGGCAGCGAAGTTGACAAGCTATTAAACGACCCTCATAGCGGAATATCCTGCGATTTGGAAACCCCAAATACCCTAAACATGTCTTCAAAAGACAGCGAGGAAGCTCAAAAGATAAGTGTTGATTTGATTAATGACAATCCCAATCATCTAAGACAATATTTTAAAAGGAAAGACAATCAGTTACTCCTAGAAGACTTTACAATGCCTGCTCATCATCCTGTCCTGGATATGGACATTTCCGATAAGGAATTTGAAGTGCTTACAAAGGCCTGGGAAATCCAGCCTGAAAACTATGAGGAACTAATTTTACTGAAAGGAATCGGTCCCAAAAAAATAAGGGCGCTTGCGTTAATCTCCGATCTGGTTTATGGAGAACCTGCAAGCTGGAAAGACCCCGTGAAATATAGCTTTACCCATGGAGGAAAAGACGGTTTTCCATATCCTGTGGATAAAGAAGTGTATGACAATTCAATCCAGACCATGCGAGATGCCATTGAACAGGCAAGACTTAAAAAAGATGAAAAACTGAAAGCCATTAAAAGATTGGATGATTTCATCTCTTAACGGTTTTCATCATGAATATTAACGTTTTTTCCATGAGCTGTTGGGATGACTTCAAGTACGGGATTTTCAAATTCCAAATCGAACTCATTACCATCCATCAATAGATGTTGGAACACTGCAAGTGAAGACACTTCAGAGTGAGGCTGTGTGGTTACTGATACGTTCCAATCCGCCGCCTTATAGACTTTTCCAGGAACTTTTGATCCACCAACGATGATTAAAATATCTGAACCGTCTTTTCTAACTTCAGGTGCGGTCAGATGCGCCTGTGTACCGTACATTGTCAAATGCACCACTTTGCCGCCATCGGCCTTCCATTTATTGATGACACTCATGTAGCTTTCGGCGTATTCTATTTCAAAATTTCCTCCGAATCTGGAGGCGGTGTCCCTCACATTTTCCATCAACTTATTGTCGCGTTCACCGGCCAAATAAATCTTACTTGCTCCGAATGCACGTGCTGTTAAGCATACATGAGTTGTAATGCGAGTATCTCTTTTTAATCTATGGTCCAATCTTAAAACATTAACATTCATACTAATCAGTTTATTATTAATCTTAGGGATATATAAATTTTGATGAGAAAAACCACTTTTTGTCAATCAGTGGAGGTGAACATGCCTAAATTGGTATGGAAAGTGAAATATTGCGAAAAACATATTTTAAATAGTGGTAAATCTCATCAATACTAAATTATACCACCTAATATTTAAACTAATGCATATGCTATCTTCAATATTTATTTAAAAGTGTAAAAATGAGTTAAATGAAAAACAATGCTACTGCCATGAACAATAATGAAAATAAACGTCCCACTTCATTACTCATTCCCAAAACATCACCATTTGCAAGGACAAAATTGCGTCTTGCGATAGTGGCTATCATAATTCCTGACACCATGGCACCCAGAACTCCGCAAATGCCGACCCATCCTCCAATAAGATAGGCAATCATTGCAATAATCACTGTTGAAGCAAAATAATTGGCAGGATTAGTTTCTTTTATGAAGTAACTTCCTATTCCTGGAGTTAAAGGTTTTGACAATAATGCAGTGGTGAGCAAGGATGTTTTTGCAGTCATTTCACATATTATAATACCCACTATAAAATTATAATCCAGAATGTTATAGATTCCGGCAACCGTCAGGCTTGCAACTATAAACAGTGTGGCCATTCCTCCAGCACCGACAGATGAGTCCTTCATGACCATGATCTTTCTTTCAGGCTCCCCATGAACCATCACCCCATCGGCCATGTCCATCACACCATCCAAGTGGTTGTAACCTGTGATGATCATCAAAAACGCATAAACAATGGCTGCTGTGAAAAATGAGTTTAAATGCAGGATTTCAAATGAGACATAACCGCAGATTGCAGCCAGAATACCTATGAAAATGTGTATAAATGGCCATGCCCAAGTTAACTTGGTCATATACTCTATTGAAGTAAACACATTGATTGGCAAAATTGTTGAGAACGTTAAAAGTCCTAAAAGTGATTTTATTGGGGAAAACTCCTCATCTTCAAAATAGTTATCCTCTTCCATAATCATTCCTCATTTACTACAAGTAAGATTCTATTAATCTTAATTATTATACTTTCGGTGAAAACATCATTCATTCAACAGCCTTTCCACTTCATCCTTACGTTCAAATAGAACACAACCCCCCTCATGGTCATCTAAGAGAAGGTCCCCATCTCTAAGAGACCTGAATAATTTTGAATCCAACGCCTCAAGAAGAGAAGTGTCATTAACGTTAATGTCGGAGTAAGGTGAAGCCGGACATGGTTCGGCGCCCCCATGGGAATTTATATGGAAAAATCCTCTTCCCGCAGCCAGGCATCCCCCTGAAGTTTTTTCATCACCTGGAAATGATAAGAATAGCATGTCCAAATATTTTTCACGTAAATAATCAATTTTATCCAATAATATTTCTCTTTCTTCATCGTCTGGAGCCAAATCAATTGTATCTTCATTGACGGGTACGTATTCTATGAAAAACACGACTTTACAACCCAATTCATATAAATAATCAATGAATTCATTAGAAATTAACGAATCAAGGTTTTCTTTGGTAAAAGTAAGCGAAGCTCCAAATATCAAATCCTTCCTTCTCATCAAGTCCATTGAACTGACCAATTGATTATAAACCCCATCTCCTCTTCTGGAGTCAGTGTCTTTCTCATCACCTTCAATAGAAAAAATTGGAACAAGATTTCGGTTTTTGTCAAACAGATCAATATACTCCTCATTTATGACAGTTCCATTAGTAAAAATCGGGAATAGGATTTCTGGAAATTGACTTGCTTTTTTTATTACGTCTTCCCTTAGCATAGGCTCTCCGCCTGCAAGAACAATGAAACTTATTCCAATATCTCTTGCTTGGTGAAATATACTGCCCCATTCATCACCTGAAAGCTGGTTTTGAGGAGTTTCATCACTGCATGCGTCGTTGGCACGGGAATAACATCCTGTGCAATGCAGATTGCAGCTGCTAGTAATGCTTGCAATCAGGAAAACAGGAATATGATGGCCTTTTTCCTCATAATTTTGTCTGATTTTAGTGGCTTTCCGGGCATATTTTGAAAATCTAGCTAAGAATAAACTTTCTTTAGGATTTTTTAATGTTGCACGAATGGCATTTTTTACAATATGTTCGACGCCATTGGCCAGATACTCCTGAATATCAAAATCGGCGCTCATGGACTTTCCTCAAATTTTAGTTACGCACCCTGCAATCAGCCCTGCAAAAGCGCCGTCGAGAATTTGCGGCAATCCCCAAATAATTCCGGGTTTTGCTTCAATACATCTATTAAAATTAAAGATTCCCTTGGTTCCTGCAATTTGATTTGAAATTGCCAAACCTAAAACATCGCTAGTGTGAAAATCTTTGCTTGCATTGATTTCCCGTATTCTATTGCCTGTGACGTCCTGTTCGAATCTCATTGCGGCCGCCAAAAGCGCTGCGACATTAGTGTCGTTTAGAGATTTGAAAATTTGCGCCTTCATTTTATCTTTAAGCTCATCTGTTATCTCAACACCTTCAACAAGTTCCATACCAGCATCAACCAAATCTCCAATGAGTATTCCTTCAGCAACAAAATAATCAAGAATGCCGAATGTCAAGTTAAGCTTTTCAAATGCGTCTTCCAAACTGATTTCAACGGCATCGGAAATTCTTGTTTTCAAATCATCAAAATCAATATCATCATATTCTGCATTATTGATGTCTAAAGATTCGTCAATGTCAGGAAGATTTCCTAAAACAGCCAAAAAATCATCAGTATTTAAAATATTCTGAATATGCAATGGCAAGGCCATATCTGCCAGAACTTTGGCCTTAATTCCGGTGATTAATTTAAATATCATGAGCAAATCTTTTGGGGAAACTGCCTTATCGATGTATATTACATGACTTAAATTGATTCTAGCATCACCAAATCCTTTAGGGGAGTTTGCAACCTGCAGATTATCAGTGAAATCTTCAATGATGACATCATTTGCCATGAATGTGAAAATAGTCAAATCATCATAGGTATTTGTAAAGTAATCAAGAGATTCTGTTGCCTGTGCGATATATGAACCTTTTGATTCATTGAAAATCTCCGCTTTTTTTGCAGCGGCCTTGAAATCATTTTTAGCATTTACTATATTGACATTTTCAACTATATCTATGCCGTCGCTTACAGTAAAGTCGCTGAATGCTAGAAAATGATTGGGGTTGTTAATGCAAATCCCATAATCCTTTTTGATGATACTGAATTTCATGTGATAATATATATTAATTATTTAATTTAAAGTTATATTATAACAGAAAAAGGACTTATCATCATGACAATAATTATTGACCCTCAGGGTAGTGGAATAGCGGGAAACATGTTAATCGGCGCATTCGTTGATTTGGGTGCTGATGCAGATGAATTAAAACAGATAATGGAATCATCAGCCAAAGAATTTGGGAAAGTTAATGTGAATTTTAGCAAAATCTCAAAACATGGAATAGAATCAACATTCTGCAATGTTGAAATGGTGGAACATAAACATTCAATTAATTTCAAGGAGTTTATATCCAAAATTGAAAAATTAGAATTGGACGATAAAATTAAAACAACTTCAATTAACATATTCAAAAGAATTGCTGAAGCTGAAGCGAAAGTTCATGGAAAAAGTTTAGAAGAAGTTCATTTTCATGAAGTTGGAGCCAGCGATGCTGTGGCTGATGTGATAGGTTCCCTTTATGCTTATTATAGTTTAGGTTATGACAATCAAAAGATCATTGGCCTTCCGATAGCTGTTGGAGGGGGAAGAGTCAATACCACTCATGGAATAATACCTGTTCCTGTTCCTGCCGTTGTTGAGATTTTAAAAGAAGCAAATATGGTTGGAGGGCCTGTCGACAGTGAACTTGCAACCCCTACAGGATGTGCAATCTACATGGAGCTGTGCGATGAGATAAAAGAATTCGTTCCGATGATAAAAGCTGAAAAGGTAGGTTACGGCGCGGGCAGGAAAGATTTCGACCACCCTAATGTTTTAAGAATAATTGAAAGTTCTGAAATCTGTGAAAGCGACGAGATAGATGTAATCGAAACGAACATCGATCACCTTACAGGAGAGGAAATAGGCTATTTGTTTGATGTCCTGCTCGATGCCGGGGCAAGCGATGTGTCAATCACTCCGATAATCATGAAGAAAAACCGCCAGGGCAGTCTTTTGAAAGTTATTTCAAAAAAGGATAAAAGGGAAATTATTCTAGATGCTATTTTCAAGGAAACCGGAAGCCTAGGCATCAGAATAGCCCCGAATATTCACAGAGGAATTTCCAAACGGGAATTTGAAAAAAAGACATTTATGATTAATGGCAAAGATTATGAAGTGACCTTTAAAATAGGATATGTTAACGGTGAAATAATCTCCAAAAGACCGGAATATGAGGATTTGAAAAGAATTGCAGAGGATAGTGGACTGCCTTTAAAAGAGGTTAAAGAGTTGGTTCGATGAAAAAGGCGATTTCTGTTTTCTCGGGAGGCCTTGACTGCACTGTTGCAACATGTGCATATGATAAAGATTATGAGATTCATGCAATAACTTTTGACTATGGTCAAAAAGCGTTCAAGCAAGAGCTTAATGCTTCAAAAAAAATCTGTGAGAAGATGGGCTGGACCCATGAGGTAATTGATTTGCCATGGCTTTCAAAAATCAGCAATTCAAGTTTAAACACTGATGAAGCCATTCCAGAAATCCTTGAGGAGGATTTGGACAATTTTGATAAAAGTAGTGAAACTGCAAGTAATGTTTGGGTTCCCGCCAGAAATACTGTTTTCACATCAATTGCACTATCATATGCAGAAAGCATCGGTGCGGAGATAATTATTGTCGGATGGAACGGCGAGGAAGGCACTACCTTTCCAGACAATTCAAAAAAATATTTGGATGAGTTTAATGAATTGATAGGTGTAGGTTCGCCTGAAAAAATAAGAATTGAAGCACCATGTATTGATTTGAACAAAGAGGAGATTGTTGGATTGGGTGTTGAAATTGGTGCTCCAATCGAGTTGAGTTATTCCTGTTATAAAGGGGAAATTGAACCCTGCGGTGTTTGCGAAAGTTGCATGAGGCGGAAACGAGCATTTAAAAAATTGGGAATATGACTAATCGTCATATTTTTCAAGTCTTGATTTCCAATTAGTTTCATCTAGACTCATGTCTTCTCTTAAAGAATCTGTGGCATCTGCCATAGAAAGGAACACTTCCTGGAACCCTTCCCTTGTTTTTCTATAATTTGCGGTGTGAGTTCTTTTAATTCCTATGTTTCCTGCTTCGGTGTAGGAATCTATATCTGCACCGATGTAGATGAATTCCCAGTTATGGTTGCCTATTAGGTTTCTTATTTTTTCTTTTGAAAATTCGCGGGAAGCGTTTTCCATCCCATCTGTCATGATTACAAATAATACTTTGTTGTCGATTTCCCTGTCTAAAGTGTTAATTGTTTTTCCGATTGCATCCAAAAGTGCTGTGCATCCTCTTACCCAGTATTCGTTGCGTGTAAGTTCATCCACTTCATTAATCGGTTTTCTTTTGTACAACACTTCATATTGATCGTCAAAAAGGACTGTAGTTACACGAGTGTTTAGGTTTTTGTCTTTTTCCCTTTGAATGAATGAGTTGAATCCTCCGATTGTATCTTCTTCTGAACCGCTCATTGAACCGCTGCGGTCCATTACAAAAATTAAATCCAAATTTTCACATGATGGCATTTCTTTCATTTTTTCACTTCCTGTTAATTTTAAGTTAATACTTTGTGTATAACTTACACACAATATATTAACAACTAATAGTATTTAAAGTTTTTGATAATATTAAAAAAAAGTATTTTCACCTGTTTGAATAATGCTTATGAAAACAGTTGTTTCAAAACATTGGTTAAGAAATCTTTAAAAAAAATCAGGACATGTGAATAAAAAAAATGAAAAATAAGGATTTTACTCCTTATCTAACTTTGATTTTGACTGTTTTTGCCACATTTCTAAAGTACTTGTTTCCCTTATAGATTATTTTTGCATTGAAAGTGCCCTTTTTGGTCAGTTTGGTGATTTTTAAAATGGCCTTTCCATGTTGCCGGTTATTGCAGCATATGTTTTTCCTTTGACTTTCAGAGTAATTTTTGCTTTTTTGATAGCTTTTCCCCGATTGTCCTTGAGAACAATTGTGTACTTCTTGACTTTAACAGATCTTTTGAAAGTTTTCTTTTTGGCTGTCAGTTTAGGAGTGGCCTTTTTAACTGTGACCTTAATAGATTTGGTTGAATTGGTATAATTATCATTTCCGTTGAAAGTTACCTTAGCAGTGTATTTATAATAATCAGGTTTTTATGAAAAAAATTGAAAATGATGAAAAAAATTAAAAAAAAATATGCAAAAAGTGACTTCCACCCCCAGCCAAAAAAGTCCCTCATAACATATTTATATTTCATCATGTTCCCATTAAGGATTTCTTCAAGACATACTCCCATTTAGACATGAGAAAAAAGATTGAAAATAACCTGCAAGTATTGGTTTTGAATAAAACATTCATTTGATTTTATCCAAGACTTCCAGTCCCTCTTCAGACAATCTATAAAGACGCCCTTTCCTGCTTTTTGGATTAAGACATTCCACAAGATTTTTTTCCTTTAGCTCTCTTAAAACATTGGAAATATGGCTCTGTAAAATATCGCTGTCCTTGGCAATCTCTTTAGGAATCTTAATATCATCACCTATAGCCTTTAAAGTACGGGACCTGTAAGTCGACTTATTAACATATCTAACTACATCATCATCCATAAATATCCCTCTAAATTTTGTTGCCGCAGTTCATGCAAAAGGAATCTCCCTTATTTACAGAAGCCCCGCATCTGCTGCATTTCAACACATCTTCAAATTTGGCTCCGCAATTAGTGCAGAACTGATCATCACCGGCTGCCTGAGCCCCGCATTTCGGACAATTTTTACTTCCATTTAAACTCTTAAAATCCCCTTTAGGTTTTGAGGGATTGCCTATTACAGGTTGTGAATAGAAATCTTTCTGATTTTCTATTTCATAGATTAAATCATTCATAGCAGCGATTCTTTTAGAATCAGCCGGGTGAGTTGAGAAAAAATCATGCTCATTCGAATTTTTGGAAGACATCGCCTCCCAAAATACAGGAATATGTGAAATGTCATAACCCGCCCAGTGAATTATCATCATGCCCAATCTATCGGCTTCAAGCTCCTGGTCCCTTCCCCACGGGTTAATCAGCAAGAACTGGGAACCGACACTAGCAACATTGGTAGCGGCCCGGGTTAATGAACCAAGGGCTCCCAGGCCAAACAAGTCCATTGCAATGCTGCCGACCCATGCTGCGGAAGTCAAGGCGTTCTGGGCATTCTGAGCACTGATTCTTGTTCTTGCATGGTCAAGAAGTGCATGAGCCATTTCATGACCTAAAATAAATGCAACCCTTTCTTCAGTATTTGCAACAGACAGAATGCCTGAAAACATTACAATCTTTCCTCCAGGCATGCAAAAGGCATTTACGGTATTGTCTGCAACCAAATGAAAATCCCAGTCATAATAATCTTCAACATAATCCAATCTGCCGATTTTGGATAAATAGTTTTCAACAGCCTGAATCAATTTAATGGCTACATTTCTAACGATTTGGCCATCCTGAGTATTGTCAAGAAGTTGTGATTTATTAATCATTTCATAATATTCATTATATGACTGCTGAAGAAACTTATCGTCATTTACCATATCAAAATGTGATTTTCCGGTGAATGGATTTATGCTGCTTCTATCATCCTTTGCCATACTATATTTTATTAACACTTTGTGTATAAAAACTTTTTTAATATATGAATGCTATAACTCTTAATTAGGTGATAATATGATGCATAAAATTTGTCCAAGATGCGGATCCAGAAACGTTGACTGGATTATTCCACAGAACTGGTCACAATGTATCTGTAGGGATTGCGACTATACCGGTCCGATTATTGAAGGAAATGATGAGCTGGCTAAAGAAATCAATGACAGTTATCTGAAATCTATGGAAAAAATATGAACTTGAAACTCCTCAACTAGAAGTCGAAGAGTTCAATCAAAAAAATATGAAAATCATTCATACTTAAAACATGTGCTGGTCTTTTTAGAGTAACAGTTATTGCAGCTTTGACAAATGGAAACCCCTTCGCCATTCGCTTTCCAATCCGCTAAAAAATTAGCCTGCGCCACAAACGGCTTGGACATTGACATGAACTCCACATCAGTATGGTTTAAAACATCATTCATTGAGGCCATATCCCTTGAGTTTCCGCCTAAAATAACTGGAATGTCAATTTCATCAATCAATCTGTCAACATATACCAGAAATGGATTTTTTTCAGCACCGTCATAAAGGAATGAAATTGTACGTGCAGTCAACTGAATACTGTCTGCACCTGCCTTTTCAAGTTCCTTTGCAATAGCAATACTTTCATCAGCAGTAATTCCTCCATTTCTCACGTCCCATGGATTGATCCTGATGCTTACATGCATATCCATAGTCTTTTTAATGACCTTAATGATTTCTGATGCTATTCTCACACGGTTTTCGGTACTTCCACCGTATTGATCTTCCCTTTGGTTAAAATAAGGATTGATGAAACGGGTCAAATAGAAATTATTACCCATGTTTATCTGAATACCGTCAAAACCGGCAAATGAAAATTTCTTAGCGGCCATGATAACTTCTGCCTGGAGCTTTCTTATTCCTTCAAGTGTCAGGTCATTGGCTTCGGCCTTTTGATTGTCCCCGTCATCATAGTAAAAAAACGCCAACTGTCCTAGAATGGGAACATCATTATCATGACAGATTTCACTTATTATCTTATAATCTTTAATGAAACCCTTATAATTTAAACTTGAAGAGTATGGGGCAAATCTGTCCTTATAATCAAGTGCAAAAATCTCTGATATTATTAAACCGGTACCGGAACTTGCAATCTTTTCGTATCTGTCGAATATTGCCGGTGAGAGAAATCCCCCTTCCTCGGTTTCTGTTTCCCAGGTACCTGTTCTTACAACTCTTCCCTTAAGTTTCAAATCTCCAAATTGACATTCATCAAAAATATCCTTCATAATCATCACACCATAACTATTCTTTAATTATGAAAATATATAAATCCAGCAGTAATCTCAAAATAACTTATTAAAAAAAGAAAAATAGAAAGTAATCTATTTGATTACCATTAAAGTATCTCCAATGCTTACTGCATCACCAGGTTCTACGAAAATATCTTCAACAACACCATCAACTTCTGATTGAATGTCGTTTTCCATCTTCATAGCTTCGATTACAGCAATAGTGGATCCTTGTGTAACTTTATCCCCAACGTTTACGTTGAGTTTGATTACCATACCTTGCATTGGTGAAGGAACTGCTCCTTCAACCGGTTTGAAGTTTCCAGAATTGGTTTGTTCAATTTCCATAAATCCGGTAGGCATGATTTTAACTTCATATACGTCTCCATCAACTTCAACATTATATTGGGTTGGTATTCCAATTCCCTCATCATCGGAAATCGCACGGACAGGTTTGAGTTCTTCCTCTTCGGCTTCCCCTTTAAGGAATTTTGGAGCGATTGGAGGATATAAAGCATAAGTTAAAGCATCTTCATCAGATTTTACGAATCCTTTTTCTTCACCTTCGGATTTGAACTTGTCGAATTCAGGTTCGAGCAAATCTGCAGGCCTGCAGGTAATTACCTCTTCATCACCAATAATCCTTTTAGATATTTCAGGATCAACTGGTGCCGGAGATTTGCCGTACATTCCTTTCATATACTCTTTAACCTCATTGGATACGGTTTTGTATCTTTCTCCACCCAATACGTTCATTACGGATTGGATACCTACAATTTGACTTGTTGGTGTAACGAGAGGCGGATATCCCATATCTTTTCTTACACGAGGCATTTCATCCAATACGTCATTGTATCTGTCAAGCGCATTTTGCTCTTTGAGTTGGGAAATGAGGTTTGAAAGCATTCCTCCAGGAATTTGATATAATAATACATCAGTATCAACACTTTCGGATATCGGATCGAGAATACCTGAGTATTTCTCCTTAATGTCCTCAAAGTATTTTTTAATGACTGTCAATAATTTTAAGTCCAATTCAGTATCGAAATCTGTTCCTTGAAGTGCCGCAACGATACTTTCAGTTGGAGGCTGACTTGTACCCCAAGCGAGAGGTGAAATAGCTGTATCTAAAATATCTACACCCGCTTGGCAAGCGGCGTAGTAACTGATAGGGGTCATACCACTAGTGCAGTGACAATGCAAATCTACAAGCAAATCGGTTTCTTCTTTAAGGGCACTTACCAAATCATAAGCTGCAGTAGGAGTTATTAAACCAGCCATATCCTTAATTGCCACTGAATCACATTCAAGCGCTTCCAACTCTTTTGCCAGGTTGACGAAATCGTCTAAGGTATGTACCGGGCTTATGGTATAACTTATTGTTCCTTGAACATGTGCTCCTTGAGCTTTAGCTACCTTAATTGATTTTTCCATGTTACGGATATCATTTAAAGCGTCGAAAATCCTGAAGATATCCACTCCATTTTCATAGGATTTTTCAACGAATTTTGTTACTACATCATCAGGATAGTGTTTATAGCCCACTAAGTTTTGTCCCCTCAAAAGCATTTGAATTGGGGTATTGTTAAATTCGGATTTTAGGTTTCTTAATCTTTCCCATGGATCTTCATTCAAATATCTTATGCATGTATCAAAAGTTGCTCCACCCCAAGCTTCTACAGAGAAATATCCAACTTTATCCATCTCTTCAGCAATAGGAATCATGTCCCTGGTCCTCATCCTAGTTGCAAGTAAAGATTGGTGAGCATCACGAAGTGCTGTTTCAGTAATTCTCACTTTTGCCATTAATTACACCTCTTTCAAATTTTTCATTTATAAAGTAATCTTAAATTATCCAACTATAATATATGTCTTTATTATTATATAAATTATAAAGATTTAATAGGCAATCTTGAAAAAATCGTGAAAATTGCAAAAAAAGAAATGTGCAATAGATATTGAAAAATATCTATTAAAAAAAAAGTAAGAAAATTGAAAAATTATCTTTCTAATTCGCCAGAAATGAATTTTTCAACATTTTCATATGCTTCATCATCAGTGAATTGAATTGGAGGGTGTTTCATTGTGTATGAAGAAATTGAAGTTAATTGACCACCAATTCCTCTTTCTAAACCGATTTTACAGCATCTTACCGCATCGATTACGCATCCGGCTGAGTTCGGAGAGTCTTCAACACTCAATCTTAATTCGATGTTCATTGGAACATCACCGAATGTGCGGCCTTCCATTCTGAGGAAGCACAGCTTATTGTCATTTTGCCATGGGACGTAATCACTAGGTCCGATGTGGATGTCACGATCGTCCATCCTTTCTGTCAATACGGATTGAACAGCTTCTGTTTTTGATTCTTTTTTGGAATCCAATCTTTCACGGTTAAGCATATTCAAGAAGTCAGTGTTACCACCAGTATTGATTTGATAGGTTCTGTCTAACTTTACACCCCTATCCATGAATAAACTAGCTAGTGTTCTGTGAGTGATAGTAGCACCGATTTGAGCTTTAATATCGTCTCCAACAATAGGAATTCCTTTTTCTCTGAATTTAGCATCCCATTCATCATCACTTACAATGAATACTGGCATACAGTTAACATATGCGACACCTGCATCAAGAGCGCATTGTGCATAATATCTTGCGGCCTCTTCAGAACCTACAGGCAAGTAGTTTACCAATATTTCGGCACCGCTGTCTTTTAGTACTGAAACTACATCAACAGGTTCAGCGTCACTTACCACAAAAGTGTATTCATCGTCATAATTTGACATGTGTTCTGCTACACCATCCAATACATGGCCCATGCATACTTTAACATCATATTTAGGGATGTCCTTTTGGAATACGGTAGTGCAGTTTGGTTTAGCAAATATTGCCTCATCAATAGTTTTCCCGACTTTTCTTGCATCTACATCAAAAGCTGCAACTACTTCAATATCGCTCGGAGTATATCCCCCAATATCCCAATGCATTAATCCTATTGCATCTTCTGGATTTTTACCATCATAATAATGAATTCCTTGAATTAAGGAACTTGCGCAATTCCCCAATCCTACAATTGCTATTTTAATCTTATTCAATTATAACACCAGCTAATATTTAATAATTTATAATACACTATTATGTATTTGTAATACACTTTATATAATTTATTATTTTCAATACATTATTCGAAAATTTCATTGACATTTCTTAAAAATTTAATCGCATCATCAAAAGACTCATCCATTTCCTCTTTGGAATTGAATTGGCTCTTTATTACTGCAAAAGTATCGTGATTTTCAATTACTTCAGGAAATTCCATATAGTTAGGGCCAAACAACTGAGTGAGATAATGATCACAGTCTTTAGGGCTTTTAAAATTGAGTCCTTCAAATTCTATGGAACTTAAAGGAAAAATTTTATCGTAATCGAAGATTTTTATTTTCCAGTGAGGAATCCCTTCAAAAGTTTCTGAAAAGTGCTTTGTTTTAGAATCCGTAAATCCGACTTTCTTTCTCAGAGACTTGAGTTCATCATGGAATTTGACTTTATTATTTAATAAGTCATGATAAAATTTATACTGGACAGGCGTGAACTTATCGGAAAAGTTTTCCAGATCATCATCCAACAGGAAATCATAAGGGAAAATGTCTATTTTTATATACGGCCTTAGCCATGCGATTTGCAAAAAGTTATATTTTCCATCTATAATATGCTCCCCGCTTTTATCCCGAATATCATAAACGCTATTGAATCCGTCAAAATAATTTTTCCTGTTTTCCAAAAGCAATGTTAAACCGCAATGCTCCTTTAAGTTATATTTTTCGATTTCTGTAGGCAGGACTTCGATGAATTTATTATAATCATTTCGAAGAGCGACCAAATCAATGTCATCATCCCATGGAATGAATCCGCCATGCCTTACAGCACCTAAAAGGGAACCAAAACCTAACCAGTAATCGATGCCATGCTTTTCAGCGACATTATCAATGAAAATCAGCAACTCCGCATATAAAACATGAAATTTGCGGCGAAATTCCTTAATCTCATCACTTTCCAATGACAATTCCAATAGATAATCCTGAGGAGATACTCCGTTGGCTTTTTTTAGCCTGTCTGTAATATCGAAACTTAATTTTAGGATTTTCGGATTGAATTTTATAAAATCCGGAAGTTTGAAATAATAATCTTCTAAACTCATATTTCCCCCAATATCAATTAAAAATAGCTTTCTTTTAAGAAATATTATTTTCAATTAATGAAATGAAAAATAAACTTCGAATTATTTTTTTAAATATTATTTAATTCAATGAGATATATAAAAGTATGGGAAATCATTTAAACCAATTGGGACAGTTAAATATTTATTTACAACAATCCAAAATTATGAATATAAACTGTTTATTGTATTTTAACCAAAGAATTAATTATTAGATTATTTTAAAATGAATAAGGAATTTTATGATATGAAAATGAAAAAAGTCCTATATATCGCATTTAATTACAATCATGATACTGGAATTGCATCAAAGAGAATAAGGGGTGTTTCAAAATACCTGCCCTCATTCGGTTGGCAACCAATCGTGATTGTGCCGAGAACATCCAACGAGACCGTTGAAATAGATAATGTAAGAGTTATCGAAACCGATTATCAGGACATGATATCAAAATTTATGCGCAAATCCACCACCACAGGCAGAAAACGGGAAGTGAGCAGCCGAGACCAGACAAATAAACTTATCTCCAAGTCAATATCTGTTGCAGGAGAACTTTTTGCATATCCTGACGGTGCAAAATATTGGAAAGAACCTGCAATTGAAGCGGCCAGCGAGATTATCGAAAATGAAAAGGTTGATGCGATATTGTCAACTTCTTCTCCAGTCACTTCACATTTAATTGCCCATGATTTAAAGGAAAAATATGATATTCCATGGGTGGCCGATTTGAGGGATTTGTGGAATCTGAATCCGTATATACAACATAATGTCATTAGAAAGCATTTTGAAAAGAGATTGGAAATGCAGACATTCGAAAGCGTTGACGCCCTTGCAACAACCACATCACTTGCAAAGCAGACCCTGCAAACCATACATCCGAACAAGAAAATCGTTTCAGTCGTATCAGGTTATGACCCGCAAGACTTTGAAAAGATAGAACAAACAAGCAAAAGTGAAAAATTGACGCTGATTTATGCGGGATCACTTTACAACGGGAAAAGAGACCCTTCAATATTATTCGATGCCATCAGTCAGCTGATTGGAGAAAATAAAGTGGGCAGTGATGAAATCTCTGTCGACTTTTATGGGGAAACCACAAATCTCCGGGAACTTTCACAGAAGTACGGTATCGAGAACAATGTCATGATTCATGGGAAGATTACTCAAAATGAAGTTCTCAAACGGCAAATGAATTCGGATGTCTTACTGTTAATCTCATGGATGAACGAATCGGAAAAAATGTTCATCCCCGGAAAAATCTATGATTGCATGGGCTGTAAAAAACCTGTCCTGTCAATAGGATACAGGGAAGGCTCTCTTAAAGATTTGATCGATGAGACAAATATTGGATATCATGTGTCCAATGTTGAAGAATGCAAAAAAGCTATTTATGATTATTACACTAAATATAATAAAAACGAGCTAAAATATAGCGGAAATGAATTTGCAGAAAACTATTCTCTTAAAAACACTGCAATGAATTTTTCAAAAATCCTTGAGGAAGTTATATGAATCCATATATAGAAATTTTAAGACCGGGAAATGCTTTAATGGGAGCGATTTCAATAATCTTGGTGGCCATTATCGACAGAACAATCAGCATACCTATTATTCTTGCGATGATTGCAGTATTTTTTGAAACCGCTGCCGGAAATGTTATTAATGATTATTTTGATTACAAGATTGATTTGATCAATAAGCCTGAAAGGCCTATACCATCTGGAAGAATTTCCCTTAAGAATGGAAAGAATTATGCATATTTCCTATTTTTCGCAGGAACAGTGTGCGGATTTTTAATCAGTTATCTGACCTCAAATTGGATTCCGTTTATTATTGTTTTAATTGCTGATGCTATTCTTTATCTATATGCATATAAATTGAAAACAACTCCATTAATTGGAAACCTGGCTGTGGGATTCATGACAGGTTTCGGATTTGTTTTTGGAGGATTCACCATAAACAATCCAGATATCATAACTACCTCCATATTTTTAGGATTCTTTGCCTTTGTAATGACAACTGCACGTGAGATTGTCAAGGATATTGAAGATGTGGAAGGGGATAAAAAAGACGGCGCCAGGACTTTACCTATCATGATAGGTAAAAAAATCCCTGCGATGCTTGCCGCCATTCTTATCGTTGTTGACTGTGCGTTATGCCCTTTATTATTCATTTATCATATTTTTGGAATATTGTACCTGGCCATAATTGCAATCGCAGTGATATTATTTATTTATTCCGCAGTTTTAATTTTAAAATCACAAGATGAAGCTACAGCGCACAAATCGTCTAAATTTTTGAAAATCGGAATGTTGATAGCTTTCCTATCCTTTGCACTGGGGTCAATTATCTGATAATATTTAAATAAATTTATAAAGAAAAATAGTAACGATGTTTGAGCAATTCAATATAAAGCAAAAAGACAAATATTATCTGCTATTTATTCTGATTTATAGCATTATTCTTGTTGGATACTACATTAATTTCAATGATAATCTTGGAATTTACTGTTCCGATGTGTATGTCTATCTTTTGAATGCCCTTTACTATACCGGGACAAACATCAGATCAACAGGAACAATATATTTATCTCCGCTGATTTGCTTTTTGACCTCAATATTCTTTGACTTGGGATTCGTGGATAAGCAGGCAATCTATATAGTGACTGGAGCCTTTGCGGTTTTCGGAAATATCGGTTTTTACTTGCTGCTTAAAAGATATTTTGATGAAAATCTGAGCCTGACAGGCACTGTAATGTACTGCTCATTAACACTGTACCTCACATGGCTGGCTAACGGAACTTTGGATATTCCTGCAGTGTCAATGATAATCTGGATAGTATTACTTGCAGTTATTGCAATTGATGATAATCCCAAATTTTACCAATATGCGATAATATTCGTTGTATTGGGGGTTTTTACAAGATACACAATCTTATTGACCTTGCCCGCCATCGCACTTTATTATGTTTATGAAAAAGGATTTGAAATTGATAAAAATGACTTGAAATACATCGCAAAGGGAATAGGAATAGGGGTTCTCTTGATGATCATTACCTTATCTGCAATAATGATAATGGGAAATGGGCATTTCGCTGCGGGAACTCAGATTTCTGACGGATTTAGTGGAGCTCAAGGCTCACAGAACGATCCCGCCTATAATACAAATGTAAGTTACTATGCGGCCAATTTCATTAATTTCATCTCAAATTTCCATACCGTCATCGACGGAAATCCAATTTTGGAAAGTCCCACCCCGCTAGCTTGGGCAGTGATGGCGATATTGATAATTGGAATGGGATTATGGATATTTGAACACAGAAGGAATGTTGAAAAAAAAGACATTATCCCACTTGCATTTTTTATAGGGGCGATAATAAGTTTTACAAGAATAAGTTCCGTTGTTACAACACTTCTTGTTTTGATTGGCCTTTACTTTATGGGAAAAGACAGCGAAAACAAAACAGAATATTTCATGCTTGCATGGATATTTTCAAATATCATATTCTTCAGTTATTACACAATAAAGGTGAACAGATATATGCTGCCGATATTCCCGGCCGCAATATACTTTGTTCTGCTTTCAATCGACACTATCAATAAACATCTGAAAATCAACAAAAATGTAATGCCGATTGTTCTGATTGTCTTGTTTATGGTTCAGGCTTTCGCATTCACATATACATTTGAACCAACAGACGAATTTAAAACAGTGGAAGATGTTTCCCATTACATTATCGACAATAACCCCGATTATGAAAACATCTCTATCGGAGTGTACAACGTAAGGGCGTTCAACTGGTGGCTGGGAGGAAATCTTCTGGCAATAGAAAGCGACGCCGAAGACATTATCGATGGAAGCAACGCCACTTACTATATATCGAACAAGGTACTGACTAATGTGACAAATTATACTGAAATAAAAAATATTAACAATGTCTATATATATGAAAAAAGTGTTTAAAATGAAAATTTTACATGTAGTGCCTTCATTCGCCCCCTGTTTTTCACATGGAGGGGTTGTGAACGCATCCTATCAAATTGCAAAAAAGCAAGTGGAAAATGGACATGACGTTACTGTTTATACCACTGACAGCTGTAATGAGAGACTGAAATTTGATAACAATTACAATGTTGACGTTGACGGAATTAAAGTATTCTACTTTAAAAACATCTCAAACACTGTTAAAAACAAACTGACAATCGATACCCCGCTCAGTTCAGTTAATTATCTTAGAAAAAGCATTGCTGATTTTGATATAATACACATTCATGAACACAGGCACTCCCTGGCCATTGCAACCCACAGATATGCTGAAAAGAATAACATTCCATACGTTCTGCAAGCTCACGGATCAGTGCTGCCTTTCTTCCAAAAAGAACAGCTGAAAGAAATTTTCGATAAGCTTTGGGGATTTGACATATTATATGACGCATCGAAAGTCTTTGCCCTGACTGAAATCGAAAAGGAACAATATTCGAAAATGGGGGTTGGCGAAGATAGAATCGAGATAGTCCCTTTGGGAATAAACCTGGATGAATACAAAAACTTGCCGGATAAGGGCAATTTTAAAACAAAGTATGGAATTAATGAAAATGAAAAATTAATCTTATTTTTAGGAAGAATCCACAAAATAAAAGGACTCGATTTGTTAATCGACAGTTTCAGCCAAATCAAAAATGAAAACGTGAAATTGGCGATTGTCGGAGGAGACTACGGGTTTAAGGATGAGCTTGAAAAGCAAATTGAGAAGTATGGTTTAAGCGACAAAGTCATATTCCCAGGAGTTTTAACCGGAAAAGATAAGATCGAAGCCTTAACTGATTGCGACATTTTTGTCATGCCTTCCAGATACGAATCATTTACAACCAGCGGGCTTGAAGCCATGGCATGTTCAAAGCCTCTTATTTTAACAAAAAACAATCATATTCATACATGGGTAAAGGATAATGTGGGCTTAACATGTGAATTTGATGAAGAAGACTTATCCGAATGCATGAAAACACTCTTAAATGATGAAAAACTATGTGAAAAATTCGGAAAAACAGGACGAGAATTAATAGAGAATGAATATGATTGGAATAAGGTTTCAAAGCAAATTGAAGGCATTTATAAAAATTGCATTGATGGATATTAGAAACATATATAATAATAGAAATAAAAAAGTAATATCATAAAAGCAATTTTAAGAGGATAAGAATGAAAGTTGTATGCTGTAAGAACTGTGGTGCAAAATACCAACTCGATGATGATGACGATATCACAACATTTGAGTGTTCTTCATGTGCAGGGGACTTAGAATACTTAGAAAACTATGCTGATGGCGAAACTAAGAAAAATTCCCTCTTTACAGACACATTCAGGAATAGTAATTCATATATCGTCCAGTGTGAAGATTGTGGATTAAAATATAAAATTAAAAGTAGCGACAGCATACTTGATTATGAATGTGATAGTTGCGGAGGCTCTTTGAGATATTTAGATGATGAAATGAACAAGGAATTAGATAAATATCTTGAAGAAAGGAAAAAAGAGCTTGAAACCATTAGAGAAAACTCACAAGTAAACAAACCAACATCTGAAGAATTAACAAATGAAGAACCTGAACGCTCTTTGAAGTCATTTACTGAAAAAATCGGTGATTTCTTTTCAGAAGAACATATGCTGCAAATTGCTGACACCGAAAAACGTGAACAAGAACTTGAAGAGGAAAATTCAGGCAAAACCGCTAGAACAACAATTCCAGATACTGTTTTATCTAAATTCGGGAAAGAGTTTGCTATTCCAAAAACAGACGATTATGATATTTTAAAAGAGTTCCTTAAAAACGAATTCTTTAAAGGAATGAATGTATATTATCCGAATACTGATAAACAGGATTCATCCGAAGGTTTCTTGAGTAAACTAAATATGAAAGAGCCTGGGGAAGATGATCTGGTGCCAAGCAAAACTTCCCTTAAAGAAGCTGATGAACTTGATGTGAGCGGCTTGAATATGAACAACACCATCCTAATTATCGGCGGTTTGATATTTATAATGAGTGTTATTGAAATATTGCTTATCAACAGCGGTATAGGTATCATTGCATTGTTTGTTGGTGTAATTTTATTATGTTATGGAATTTACAAGACAAGAGATGTTAAACAGGTTGAAGAAAGAACAAGAATTATCAGAGAACATTTGTTAACCCTTTCTGATGAATACTATGTTTTCTATAATCTTAAACTTCCAACTGCTTCTTCCGGTATTAACCACGTAGTTGTCGGTCCGACTGGAATCTATGCTTTATTATCACAAAAATACAATCCTAAACTCAGGTTAGAATCCGAAAATGAAAACCTGAATATGATTGGTGCTACTGATAATAATGAAGAGAAGATGGAAGAAATTCCAAACTACGGATCCGAAAGAAGATTCAGATACACAACTAAACAAGCCAAATTTTCACAGGACAACAAAATAAAACAAAAAGCATTGTCTCTAGGAGAAGATTTGATTAACTTCTTAAATGAAAACAACATCAGAAATTGCTTTGTTGAACCATTAGTCGGATTTATTAACAACGAAGTCGTTGTTATAAATATGCCTCTTACTGATGAAGATTTATTCATTGAAGAATTATTAAATCAAATCAAAACCAGCACTATTAAGTTAGACCAAGAGACTATTGACAAATGCGCTGTTTTACTCAGTAAATATTCTGCAGACTGTTCTGCAGAAATTTAATTTCTTTTTTTAGATAACATGATTTTTGACAAATTTAAGAAAAAATTTTATCTGCATAGATGCCAAAAGGTTGCAAAAAGCTATGGGAATAACCTTAAGGTAAATGGTGAAAGCTATGTTACGCCAAATACCACTTTAGGCAATAATGTTAATTTTAATGGAATGAAAATTCAAGGAAAAGGCAATGTAATCATCGGGGACAATTTCCATTCAGGCATCGAGTGCATGATAATCACAAGCATCCACAATTACGATAAAGGAAATGCGATTCCATATGATGACACCATCATCTCCAAAGACGTGATTATTGAAGATAACGTATGGCTGGGAAATCGCGTTACAATACTTCCAGGCGTAAGAATTGGAGAAGGAGCGATAATCCAGGCCGGAAGTACCGTAGTCAAAGACATTGAAAAATATGGAATAGCTGGAGGGCATCCTGCAAAGGTATTCAAATATCGTGATATTGACCACTACGAAAAATTGAAAAAAGAAGGCAAATTCCATTAAATCATGCTTTTGATCAAATCAACTTCTTTTTTATCTATTCCTTTTAATAGAATCAGGGCTACAAAGTAAATCACTGCGGCAACAGCAATAACAATTAAGATATTAATGATTCCTGTTGGATTAGCAATGAATACAAAAATGCCCATAATAACTGATGACACTATTATTTTAACAATTGATTTATAATCAAAAGGCAAGCTAGCATATTTTTTGGAATAAATTAGAGTTACTGCAAATGCAAAGAAATAGCAAAGCAAAGTTGTAAGACCTGCACCATAAATTCCAATATACGGCACGGCCAAGATATTTAAAACAACGTTTAGAATTGCTACTGCAATCCATATATGTGCTAAAATTGTTGTTCTTTTCTCTAAAATGATGATATTGTTAACAATTCCATAAATTCCCATAAATACTGCTCCAAGTGCAACTACTGGAGTTATCATAAAACCGTTGTCCGCAATAATGGTTGTGGTCAACATATACAGCAGAGGTTTTGAAAGCAAACTTATGCCGACACATGCAGGAATAGTAATTAAAAGATAATATTTCATGGAATAGGTTAAAAATGTATTGACCGTAGCCATGTCCCCTTTTTCATAATATTCCGGCAACACTGCAGGAAGCAACACTGCAAATGGAGTTAAAAACATTATAAGAAGATTCCCCAATGCATAACCCGGAGAATAGCATCCTACTGCTGCAGAACCGAGGAAAACACCTATTACTAATTTGTCGCTTGAATCCACTACCCATGAAGAGACACTATTCGGAACTGTCGGAATGGCGAATTTCAATTCCTCCTTCAAACTCTTGAATTTTGTAGTGATTCCCAATTCCCGTACAATTAGAATAGCCATTGCAACAAATACGAAGAAGAATCCGAAGAAACGTCCTAAAATAACTATATCAATAGGCTGATGCATCCAAGTTAAGATAATGCTGAATACCACTCCGATATAAGTCTGCAATACTAAAAATGTTGAATAGATAAGTATTTGCTGGAATGTTCTGAAATAGCTTAACAGCATAACATCCAAACATGCGAAAAATGACATTGCAATAACAATATACATTATTTGCATGCTTCCATCAAACAATGCAGCGGCAATCTGATTTGAGAATATTAGAAATACTGCGCTCATGATTAATGTTGAAGCTAAAACTAACAGCAACATTGAATAAAAGGATTGTCTGATAATAGCAGGGTCCTTTTCAGCCGATAAAAACCTAACCATTGTATATGGAAGACCCAAATTGACAAAATTTGGAATCAATGAGACAAATGTATTGACCTGTGCCCAAACCCCATAATCGGCAGTCGAGAAACTTTTTGTAATAATTGGAATAAATATCAATCCACTTAGGGAGATCAATATATTTGCAATACCCACTACCCCAATCCTCTTTATGAAATTGGCATACTCATTCATTGTCAATCACCTCATTAAATAGAGAGGTGTCAAAATTTTTGAAAAAGAAATCTTTATCATAATCCTTTGGAGAGAATGTGTCCAACATACCAATCAAATCGGCGCTATCAGTGATTTTGCATACATAACCATTGTCAATTAAATCTGAGATATGCTCTATACCCGGAACATCAACAATGAATGTTTTGCAATTAAACATCAAGCCTTCGTAGATGGCCGTTGAAAATGCCCCAACTTGATAACTGGATTCTGCAAATAACTGATATAATGGAATTTCACTATTGTCAATCACTTCAAAATTTTCCAAATCATTCAAAAGATATGGATAATTTTCCCTCCAGGTTTCGTATTCCCCAGAATGTAATTTATAGACAATTTTGAAATCCTTCATTTCACATGCGAATTCATATGCCAATTTTGACAGATATTTGCCTATAGCTCCCTGGGATATGAATAATATTTGATTATCATGAGGTTTAATATTGATAAAATCCTTAGATTGGACTTCAAAATATGGAAATCCGATAGGAATGACATTTTGCTTGGATATTGGGGATGTTTCATCATTTATCCAATAATCTCCAAAAGAAAATATCTTATTTGGGAAATATACAATTTCTCCTCTTTTTCTTGTTTTTGGAGGATATGAATAACCTAAATGATAATCTGAAATTGTTCCATGTTGCAATTCAATTGCATCAATCCCCAAGTCTTTTGCAGCCGCAACAATAGCCTGATTTAGATAAGCCACCACTACAAAAACCATTTTAGGATTTCTTTTTTTAAACAATTCAGTATACATCTCATAATCATATTGGAAATTTAGAATTTTCCTTGTCAATATGCTCTCAATATCGACATCCACATCAAATGCATTCTTAAGCTCCATCTTGATGTCATTTATTAATTTTTTTTCTGAAGGAGTGAATTCGAGCTTATTGCGTTTCTTATAAATATATGAACCCAATTCAATCCTATCTAGGTATTTAATATAATCCTGCCTTTTGGTAAAATGTTCATTGAAATATGTTGATTCCAACACTTCAAATGAATAATTGCCCTTAATAAAGTCAACTATAAAATAACTGTAGATATCAACAAATTCATCTTCGAAAATCACTTTTCTAGGATGGTCAAAAATCAGAATATCCTTTGTATAATTTCCGCTGAGGGGATTGAAAAGCAAACTATTTTTTAAAAAGGGGATGAATGATTTGACTTTATCAAAAAGAGATAGTTGTCTTTGTTGAACTGCACCAAAAATGCCTAATTTCTTTGTAAGCTCAAGATAAACAGAGAATCTCATCATCTGCCATGCGAAACAGCCCTGAATTTCCTGATAGTTTAGATCATACTTTTCTTCCAAATCAAAAAGTACTTCACAAATTTCTTTAACGCTTACTGTCATTTAAACACCAAAATCATTCAACCATATCAAAATCAAGCAGAGTATCTTCCAGAATATCATCTTTAACTGTTTTTCCAATAATTTCACCTATTCTTGATGGAGAAATTCCAGTTCCAGGACGTTTGAAAGTCAAATCATCGGCAGATATAGCTTCTCCCTTTTTAATGTCTCTGATTGCAACAATTGACCTTCTTGCATAACGTCTTGATGAAGATTCACAGATAACCGGCTGCTTATTTCTCATACCATTAATTTTAGATAAAAACAATAAATTCCATTTTAATTTGATGACATCATCAGGATCCATTGAATAGCAATGGGCATTGCCTGACAAATTCTTATCAGTAGTAAAAGGTTTTTCTAGAATGCGTGCACCATAATTATAAGCAGTTGTTAAGACCACCATGTCCTTATCTGGCTTAGTGTTGTCAGAATAGCCTATTTCATAACCTGGAAAATTTTTAACTAAATCCTTAATCATTAACAGATTTGCATCCTCATATTCAGTAGGGTAGGATGATACAGAATGCATAATCGCAATATCCACAGTAGAAACTTCTTCAATAGCATTTACAGCCTGCTTGATTTCGTTCAATGTGGCGGCTCCTGTTGAAAGTATAATAGGCTTATTTTTACTTGCTATATGTTTAATGAAAGGAATATTTGTTAAATCTGAAGATGATATTTTATAAATATCCATAAACTCATCCAAGTAATCTGCAGACTCAAAATCAAAGGGAGTTGATAAAAATTTGATTCCTATCTGTTGACAATACTCGGCAAGCTCCCTATACTCTCCAACACCGAACTTATCAAATTTTTTATATGAAGCGGGTGTTTCAGATAATTTCAAATCGTTTGGGTAATTTTTTGATATTAATGTTTCTGTTTTGAATGACTGAAATTTAACCGCATCTATGCCGCATTCCTTTGCTTCATCAATCATGAATTTTGCAGCAGCCATATCTGACATGCCTTCCTTTCCGGCAATGTCATAAAAGTTAACATCAATATCGGCAATCAAATAAGGATATCTATTAAATATATTCATTCACTACCTCTTTAATAAAAATTTCCTGTATTCCTCGCTAATAACAGACCAAACGTTCTCAAAGCCGTTTTTTAAATCTATGGCCAACATTTTCTTATTCATTTCAACTCTTAATTCATAATCATTAACTACTTTAATGAATGTTTCAATTATGTCCTGCCTTTCAATAGCTTCACCCAATCCCATATTAATAAAACCATTGCTCTCATTTGCAAAGACATGGGTGATTTCACGTTCATCCTTACATAAGCAAATTGTCGGAACTCCTAGTGAGCAAATCTCATACATTGTCTTTCCCGCTGAAGTAAATACAACATCAGCTTTAAACATGAATTCACTGATATTTGGAACATTCTTATAAATCTGAATAGCCGGATTATATTCATACTTCTCAACCAGCCCTTCAACATCATCATAACCTACTCCCACAACAACATTAATTCTTCCATCAAAATTAGTTGATAGAATAGATTCAAGAACCTTTTCAGTTAGGTTATTCTGGTCATTGCCGCTGAAGGCAATTAGAACATTGTTTACTTTTTGTGTGATAATCTTGTGAGGCTGGAAGTAGAACTCATCTCTTAAAACATAGTACTTGTACCCTGTGAAAATATTGCTTTGCTGACCAATTTCATGCTCATATAATGCATCAAAAACAACATCCGCCACTTTAGTACCAGCACCCAAATCCTCAAAATTGACAACGAAATATCCTTCCTCTTTTAAAATGGAAATATATTCCTCTGAAGTATCCAGAATGTCATTGATAACAATTTGAGGGGAATATTCTCTTAATTTATTTACTAAATCATCCTTTCCATCATAAAGCTGTAACGGATAGTTATAATTTTCTATGATGTCGATTCCAAGCTGATGAGCCTCATCAAGCAAAAATAAGACATCATGGAAAATCAATCTTGAAGCAATTGATAAACATCGATAAATATAGCTGGTTCCAATCTCATCATAAGCATTGACAACAATGGCTATTTTTTTCTTTTGCAGATAATTTTCAGCAATCCACCAATCCTCATAATTGTCGATGTCCACACTTTCCTCACGGGACACTTCAATCAAATCGATATTGGTTCCAAGACGGGACATCTCATTTACAAACTGTCTGCGGCTGGCAAGTATAGCTCCGGTTTCCCTGAAATCCTTAGGCAAGAATTGTCTGTTTTTCCTTTCTATGTAATTTGGGAAATAACTGTCATTATTCTCATCATATCCCCAGCTCAAATGCCTATCATCCACAACTGAAAGAACGCTATCAACGCCAAAATCTTCAAATTTCTCAATAGCCTTGTCTAAAGTTGACGGTTTTAATAATGGTGAAGTTGGCTGTAGCGTAATTACAATATCATACTCGTCTAAGGCCAATTTTTCTTTTTTCACTAATGCATCATATATAACCGGATCGAGTGGAACTTCATCCCCAGATAGTTCTTCAGAACGCCTTATTACACTTGCTCCAAACTTTTCCGATAGCAATGCAATTTCAGAATCATCAGTAGTTACCACAATATCATCAACATATTCTGATGACTTTGCAATGCCAATGGAATATGAAATTAAAGGCTTGTTATCCAATAAACGGATGTTTTTACGGGGAATTCCCTTTGAACCTCCCCTTGCAGGAATAACTACCAAAATTTTATTATTGTTATACATAACTATCCCATAAAATTTAATTAATACAATATTAAATATAGTAATGATATAATATTAAATCTTCGGTGTTACAATGAGTATGAAAGAAATGTCAAAAAAATTAATAGATAAAATTAACGAATTATCAACACCCGTTAAAATAATGCACGTTTGTGGATCCCACGAACACACAATTATGGAAAATGGGATTAGAAGCCTGCTTCCTGAGGAAGTAGAAATCATTGCAGGACCAGGCTGTCCTGTTTGTGTCGTTCCATCACGTGAAATTGACGAAGCATTGGAACTCATTGACAAGGGAGTTACAATAACCACCTTTGGAGATATGCTAAGAGTTCCGGGCTCAGAAAGGTCCCTTGCAGATGCAAAAGCTGAAGGTGGAGACGTCAGAGTAGTTTATGGAATCAACAGGGCTATTGAGATAGCTGAAAAAGTGGATAATGATGTTGCTTTTATTTCAGCAGGTTTTGAAACTACCGCTCCTACAACTGCAGCGGAACTGCTTGCAACACCTCCTGAAAACTTTTCAGTGCTCTCATGTCATCGTTTAATTCCACCTGCAATTGATTTTTTAATCAACTCTGGAGAGACAACATTGAACGCACTGATTCAGCCAGGACATGTCTGCACCATTATTGGTACCAAACCATTCGAATATTTCTCAACCGATTACGGAATTCCGCAAGCTGTGGCAGGATTCAATCCATTGGACATATTGATGTCAGTTTATATGATTTTAAGACAAATGAAAAACGAAACACCGAAAATTGAAAACGAATACAAAAGAGCAGTGAAAGAAGAAGGAAATGTAATCGCAACAGACATGATTGAACAGGTCTTTGATGTGACATCAAGGGAATGGAGAGGATTTCCAAAAATACCTAATTCCATTTTGGAAGTTAAAAAGGAATTCAGCGACTTCAATGCCCGTGAAAAATATGATATTGAAGTTAAGGATGTTAATGAAGCTCCAAAAGGATGTATCTGCGGACCTATTCTAAGAGGCCTTGCAAGACCTGAAGACTGCAAGCTGTTCAGAAAAGCATGCAACCCGTTACACCCAATCGGAGCATGCATGGTAAGTAAGGAAGGAACATGCAACATTGCGCACAGATATTCAAGAGGATAAAATGACAATTGAAGCAATAGCAGTAGACATAGACGGGACAATAACCGACGAAAAAAGACAAATCTGCATATCCGCCATCGAAGCCTTAAGAAAAGCTGAAGCGGCAGGAATCCCCACAATAATTGTGACCGGAAATGTGGTTAACTATGCATATGCCGCAGAAGTGCTGATAGGATGTAGCGGAGGACTGGTTGCAGAAAATGGAGGAATCGTATTTAAAGAAGGTGAAAACAACAATGCCGTTGAAACCATGGTCGAAAGAGACTTTGTAACATCTGCTGAAGACCACTTAAAAGAAAAACTGGCTGACAAATTCGACAAACACGCTTCCCATGACAACATGTACAGATTAACCGAAACAGTATTCTACAAAACAATTGACAAAAAAGAATTGGAAGACGCACTGGAAGATTTCAAATATTTGGACCAGCTTGAAATCTACGACAGCGGTTTTGCACTTCACATTACAGATAAAAGAGTTAATAAAGGAACTTCACTCAAATATCTATGTGAAAGAAACGGAATAAACATGGAAAATGTAATGGCAATCGGAGACAGCCAGAACGATGAGGATTTCCTAAAAGAGGTTGGATATAAAATAGCTGTTGGAAATGCCGACGACAAATTAAAGGAAATGAGTACCTACGTCTGTGAAAACTTCTTTGGGGACGGTGTGGCCGAAGCTATTGAAAAATTTGCCCTTTAGTGATAATATGATATATGAAATTGCAGAAGATGTGAAAAAAACAATTCAAAGCAAATGCGACGCTTACGAAATCTACATTGATGAATCAAAAATCATCCAATTAGATTCGCTTAAGGATGAATTGAACTTTGCAAAAGAAGAAATTGAATTAGGTGTTGGAGTAAGGGTAATCAAAGACAACAGACAAGGCTTTGCATTTACCTCCAATATGGAACAAGCAACACAAACAGCCCTAAAAGCAATTGAAAACACAAAACTGACAAAAGTTGATGAAAATTACGCATTTGCCGAAGTGGAAAAAGTAAGCGAAGTTAAAAAGGTTTATGATAATAAATTTAATGATTTGAGCCTTGATGAATCCGTTGAATTATTGAAAGGCACAATAGATGTTGCTGTTGAATCCGGATGTGAGGTTACCGGTTCCGGTTTCAGCGCCAGCGCGGGCAAATCATTGATTGTGAATTCGAATGGAGTTTCAATCAAAAATGAGGGAACTGGATTTGGTTTAGGATTATCCGTAACCCTGCAGAAAGATGGGGAGATTGCTACCGCATACAATTCGGAAAGTTCAAGGTTTTTAGATATCGACGGTGAAAAACTGGCAAATGAAGTCTGTGATCTGGCCAAAAGTTCACTTAACACAAAACCTGTTGAAACTGGAGACTATGATGTTGTGCTTGATTATTATGCCGCAACAGGATTGCTGTCAACATTCATGAGTGCGTTTAACGGTGAAAATGTAATGAGGGGAAGATCCATCCTAAAAGATAAGTTGGGTGAGGAAATCGCAAATGCCTCACTATCCATCATTGACAACCCTCTGCTTGATAAAGGAATGTTTACCTCAAAATGTGATGATGAGGGAACAGCATCTAAAAAAACCGACCTAATCAAAGACGGAATTTTGAACTCCTTTATCTATGACATTTACACCGCAAATTGTGAAGGGGTCAAAAGCACATCAAACGGGCTTAGAGGTTCCTATTTGACCACACCTATGATTTCACCAACAAATCTTGAATTTGAATTCAGCGAAATGAAGGATTTGGGAGAAATCGGCAGCGGCGTTCTGACAACCAGCGTGTTGGGAGCCCATACCGCAAATCCTATTTCAGGTGATTTTTCAGTGGAGGCAAGCAACGCTTTTAAAATAGAAAATGGTGAAATAAGTGACCCTATCAATAAGGCCATGATTTCCGGAAATATCTTTGAAATCATGAAAGACGTTGAAGGTTTAAAATCTGAAATAAAACAATATGGCTCATACATCATTCCTAAATTACTGGTTCATAGTTTAAGGGTCGTCGGACAATAAAAAAAGGAGAAAAATTAGATTTTCTTCAATTTTTCTCTATATCTGTCAATTGTGGATGTGTCATTTTCAATTGTCAAATAATCTTCAGTCAATCTTTTATTTTCATCGAATAATTTAACTTTATCATCCATTATTTTTTCAATGTCCTTTTCTAGTCTTTTTAAACGTTTATTAAAAGAATATTCAGACTGGTTCATGTTGATTTTTGATTGGCGGGACAATCTTTCAACTTCTTTTTCTAAATCATATTCCTCTTTTTTAGCCATAATTCCACCTACATTTCAATGATAGGCAATTGAATTTCAGTTATATACTCATCGGGATTATCGCAATTATGGAAACCTTTAATCAAAACCTCTTTAGGTGATCCGATGATATCATAATGGTTAGCTTGAGAGATTTTAACCAATTCGGCGTAAGTGTCCATGATTGTATCGGTCGGGCCGAAGTGTGTGCCTGCCAAAACCTTGTTTTCTATCATATCGACAACACGAATTCTGTCGGTTTCATCAGCATCCTCTTTGAGCGGAATGCTGACATCATAAACAACATCACCCTGATTTACTTCATGTCTTGGTGAGAAATAAACAATGAATGGATCTCCATCAGTCATAATCTCTTCAGTTTCCACCCATTCCATTAATATGTTAAGAAATATTTCCAAATCTTCAATTGGAGTTTTGCAATTGATTACCGCTAATTTTTGTTCTGGAATTACTTTTACATCATAATCCATTTTTTACACCTACTTAAAATTATAATCTTAATTGAATAAATAAACTTCTACTTCTTCACCCTCATCAACAAGCTCGACCAATTTTGGAATTTTCACATATCCGTCAGCAGTGGATAGGGAAAATATTGCTCCTGAATCTTTAAATATCGGTTGGATATTGCTACCATCGACTTTAACCAACTGATATTGCATTCTACCAACCTGTGAGTGGATTCTTTTTGTGATTTTACCTTTAACGACTTTCATTTCAAAGTCTTTCTCTATTCCGGCCAATTTTGTTAATGGTTCTGCCACAAATGCATTGAATATCATTAATGCTGATACGGGATTGCCCGGAAGACCAATGACAATCTTGCCGTCAATAACTCCGACGATGGTTGGTTTTCCCGGTTGAACAGATATTCCATGGATATGAACCTCTCCCAATTCATCCAAAACATGCTTCAAGACATCGCCTAAACCGGCAGATGTTCCTCCAGAACAGAACAATACATCCACCTCTTTTAATGAGTCTGTTATCTTTTCCTTTACCTCATCATAGTCGTCTCTCATAACGCCTAAAAATTTTGCATCGGCACCACATGAAATGGCATCGTTTTTAATCATTCCGCCATTGACATCATAGATTTTTCCGTATTTTAACTCTTCACCTTGAAGAGTAATTTCATTTCCTGACGAAAGTATGCCTACACTAGGTTTTTTGTAAACTTCAATGGTTTCAAAACCCTGTGAGAGCAAAACGCCAATCTTTCCGGGATTCAAGAAATCGCCTTTTTCAAGAATCAGGTTACCTTCCTCAATGTCGGAGCCTTTTTTTGCAACGTCCTGTGTGGGGGTTGCAGTTGTCAGCAGGTTAACTTTATCGTCGAATTTTTCCGCATATTCGACCATGACCACTGCATCAGCACCTTCAGGCATTGCAGCGCCTGTACTGATTTCAATGCATCTGCCCTTCTCGACTTTCTTGTCTGTGGTTGCGCCGGCTTCCAAAAAGTCAATGACTTCCAGAGTATTCGGAGACTCTTCAGATGCACCGAAACTATCGCTTGAAAGTATTGCAAAGCCGTCTTTCAGCGCCTTATCAAAAGGAGGAAAATCCATTCGAGAGTAGACGTCTTCAAACAATATTCTGCCGTAAGCCTCATCAACTGGGATTTCTTCACTTTCAGATTTTAGATTTTCATCAAATAAATTTTGAATGATATCAATAGCTTCATCACATTCCTTAATTTTTAAAAATTCAGTTCCCATACTATCACAAAATAATAAAATCCAATAAATTAATATATAATATATTGATATAAATATAAATAATTTAATCTAATGGAAGAATTATAATATTTTATTTTGGAGGAGAGTATTTGTCTAAGCCTAATCAAAACCAACAACAAGAGTACAGAAGGGTAAGAACCCCTAAAAAAGGGGAAATCCCTGGCGTAGTTGAACAAATTATGGGACACGGAAAATTAAAAGTCAGATGTGCTGACGGCAATATTAGAATGACCAGAATCCCTGGAAAAATGAAAAAACGTATTTGGATTCGTGAAGGAGACGTAATCCTTGTAAAACCATGGGATTTCCAATCTGATGAAAAAGCGGATGTAATCTGGAGATACACAAAAACAGAGTCAAACTGGCTTGAAAGAAAAGGCTACTTGAAAATGTAGTCACATTTACTTATTTTTTTGATTTTGATGGACCCAAAAGTCGCTAAAGCCGATGCAAAACATCAAAAAATTCATTCTGAAAAAAGAAGAAAGGACAATTCCGAGAGAAAGACAGGGAATGAAATTTTTGATAAAATCACATTAGAAACACTATACAAATTAGCCAACCAGGGATACATTGATGTTTTGAACGGTGCCATAAGTACCGGAAAGGAAGCGAACGTTTTAACCGGCATAACCGATGACGAAAAATTTGTGGCCGTGAAAATATACAGAATCGCCACATCCGATTTTAAAAAAATGGATTACTACCTTAAAGGAGATCCAAGATTCAATGTTAAAACTAAAAACAAAAGGAAAATCATATATTCATGGGTAACAAAAGAGTTTAAAAACCTGACCCGCCTACACACTGCTGGAGTTAATGTTCCCGAACCGATTACAAGTTCAAATAACGTTCTGCTAATTGAGTTTATTGGCGATGAAGACGGAAATCCTGCACAACCCGTCAAAAATCAGCTGCCGCAAGAGCCGGAAGAATTCTGGAATAAGCTACTGGTTCAGTTGAAGATGTTTGTTAACGATGCAAAGCTGGTTCATGGAGACCTGTCCAATTACAACATCCTGAATTTGAATGAAGAACCTGTAATTATTGACGTTTCACAATCCGTTGTGTTGGACAATCCAATTTCAAAGGAACTGCTTGAAAGGGACATAAACACCCTCGTAAGGGAATATTCAAAACTTGGTGTTAAAACCAGTTTTGAAGAAGTTTGGGAATATGTTAATCCTAAATTTTAATAATTATAATGACCAACTAATATTAAAGGTGATATTTTATGCCAGAAACAGATTATTTAAAAATACCCCAAAATAGAGTGGGGGCATTGATTGGAAGCAATGGTAATGTTAAGAAGTCCATTGAAAAAATAACCGGAACAATACTGGACATTGATAGCGATGAAGGCACAGTTTATATCACACCAAGCGATGATATGGAAGATCCATTGGGAGTATGGAATGCAAATCATATCGTTAAAGCAATAGCTAGAGGATTTAATCCGGAAGTAGCGATGAAACTTATCAGTGATGATATTTATTTGGAAGTTATCAGTCTGCCGTTATACATCGGCAAATCCAAAAAGGCACTTGCAAGACATAAAGGCAGAATCATTGGTAAAGACGGCAAGACTCGTGAAATAATCATGGAAATGGCCGAAGTTGACATGGCGGTCTATGGCAAAACAGTTTCATTGATTGGTGAAATGGACAACATCATGATTGCAAAGGAAGCTATTGAAATGATTTTGAACGGATCAAGACACAAATCCGTTTATGGATTTTTAGAACATAAGAAGGATTCATTGAAAATGAAGGAATTCAAAGACCTTGTCGGAATTGAAGAGGATAAAATCGAATTCAGGGACGGCATTGAATTTGATGAAAAAGATTATTAGGAGTTTAATCTCCTACATTATTATTTTTTAACACAATTGAAAATTTTTCCACATCACTAAAAAATCATATCAAAGAAATATTACAGAACCAAATCAATAATAATAACATTTTGCTTTAAAAATTATACCAATACTTGAAAAGTTTTATATACTTTGACCAACTTATATAGATAGTGTAGTGCAAATACTATATTTTCTACATATTTTTAAATTATTATTTCTCCATACATTTAGATGAATTAGATAGGGTAGGGTAAAAATATTACTTTTCAAATGCTCTCTCTCAATTTATTTATATGGACTATCATGATAAATTTAAATATATGAAATTTACAAGGAGGAAAAAATTTTGGACCAACAACAACTAGGATTAGATTGGGAAGAGGACTTTCAAAGATTAACCCCATCTGAATTCTTTAGAAAAAACAAGCAGATGTTGGGATTCACTGGTAAAATCCGTTCTTTAACCATCGTATTCCACGAATTGATTACTAACAGTTTTGATGCATGTGAAGAAGCCGGAATCTTGCCTGATATCGACATCGAATTAAAACGTGTTGACAAGGAACATTATATTTTAAGACACAAAGATAATGGGCCGGGAATTCCTGAAGACTACGTTATGCAGGTATACTGTATGATGTTTGCAGGATCTAAATTCAGAAACATCCAATCCAGAGGACAGCAAGGTTTAGGTTGTAGTGGTTGTGTACTCCTATCCCAAATGACCACAGGTAAGCCTGCTCGCGTAATTTCATGCTACAAGGAAGGCGGTGAAATTAAAGGAGTGAAAATGAAATTCCAGATGGACGTTAAAAACAACCGCGGAATTCTAATGGAAAGGGAAGACTACCCTGCTGAAAGTACCGGGGTATGTATCGAATTGCAATTCAAGGAAGTATCATACTCCCTTGCAGAACAAGGTGCATTCGAATACATCAGAAGAACCATGATCGGTAACCCTCATGCAAGAATCACATTCAGAGACCCTTCAGGACATAAATACATCTTTAAAAGGGCAGCAGATGTTGTTCCGGTACAGCCAAAAGAAGTCCTGCCACACCCTAAAGGTGTAAGTGCAGATGACTTGATGACCATGGCGCAAAATACCGACAGCAGAAGATACAAGAGTATGCTGACCTCTTCATTGTCAAGAATGTCAAACAAAAGGGCTGATGAAATCGCAGAGATAACTGGAATCGACATGAACAAACGTCCTAAGGCCATGACATTCCAGGAAGCGGAAGCAATCGTTCACTGCTTTAAGAAAATGAAATTCATGGCTCCGCCAACTGATGGACTTATACCAATCGGATCCGAGCAAATCGAAAAGGGTATGAAACAAATCCTTAAACCTGAATTTGTAGCAACAATTACAAGAAAACCTGTTACCTATGCAGGAGGGGTTTCATTCATTATTGAAGCGGGTCTTGCTTATGGAGGAAATGCCGGAAGAGTCGTTAACGAACAGAGAAAATCAGAGATTATGAGATTTGCAAACAGAGTTCCATTAACATTTGATGCAGGAAGCTGTGCCATCACAGAAGCACTTAAAAGTATCGATTGGAAACGTTATGGCTTGAAAGACATGGACAACACTCCATTAACCTTATTTGTAAATATTATTTCAACTCAGGTACCGTACCTCTCAACTGGAAAGCAAAGCGTATCTCCAGAACCTGAAATCGTTCATGAAATCAGACAGGCCACCATGAAACTGGCCCGTAAATTGCAAAAACATATTAGGGCTAAAAGAGCAGCTAAAGAAAAAGAACAACGTTCCAAAGTATTCGAGGAATACGTTCCGGTCATTATCGAAGAAGCTGCAAAACTTGGTGAAACTGGAGTTCCTGAATATCAGGAAGTGCTTGCAAAAGTTACCAAAAGGGCTCTTGCAGAATTGCTTGGGGAAACAGTTGAAGAAGAAGAGGAAGAAGAAGAACTTGACGCAATCATCATGGAAGAAGTCGATGAATTTGGACATGCCGTCGAAGAGGGTAATTCCACATTAGACAATTTCATTGAAGATGATATCGATGACGGTTTTGAGGATTAGGTGATTTAGATGGCAAAAGTTAAACAAGACGAAAAATCACATAAAGAACTTAGGAAAGAATACACCTACAACAAATTAAAAGGATTAGGCCAGGAAATTATTGAAGAGATTGAAAAAAATCAAGTGCCTAACATTAAAGTTCCATCCCGTGGTACCGGAAACATTGTTTATGATGACGCCAAAAGATACTACGTATTAGGGGATAGATACGGTAGAAGATCTTTGGGAAATGTTAAACAAATCAGAAAATTGGGTCAGATGGTTTATGTGGCTAATTTCTGTAAGGACCTTGTGGCACGTGAAAAAACAGCAACAATCAGGGAAATGTATTACGTTTCCGAAGGTTGGGGAATAAGTTTTAAATCACAGCAAGAATCCAACATTGTAGGGGAAGACTTGGAGGTGACTCTGGGAACTACTCGTGAGGATTTAGGTTTAATGCCTGAAGAAGACGGAGCATCCGTTTACGGGGACCTTACATTATTTGATGAAGTTGAAATCAATGCTGCAAAAATGGGAAAATCAGGTTATACCATCTCTCCAACAATTGACCAAGTCGACTTTTTAGACCATAATGTTGACAAGGTATTGGCTGTGGAAACCATGGGAATGTTCCACAGGTTGGTTCAGGAAAATGCTCATGAGAGATTCAATTGTTTGATTGTGGGACTTAAAGGACAAGCTGCCCGTGCAACAAGAAGATTCATTAAAAGAGTTAATGAAGAATTGAATCTGCCAGTATACATCTGTAACGACGGAGACCCTTGGGGATTCCACATCGCACAGGTAATCATTTCAGGAAGTGCAAAATTAGCGCACGTTAATCACGATCTTGCAACTCCTGATGCCAAATTCATTGGAGTAACAGCATCAGACATTATCAATTATGAATTGCCTACTGATGATCTCAAACCTGTTGATGTATTAAGGCTTAAAGAGCTTTCCAAAGACCCGAGGTATAAAAATGATTTCTGGCAGACAGAAATTAAAAAGATGCTTAAGATCGGTAAAAAAGCAGAACAACAATCTTTTTCCAAGTATGGGCTTGAATATGTTGTAGATACATATTTCCCAGCTAAATTTGAGGAAATGGAAAATCAGAATTAAATTTAAACTTTTCCTCCTTTTTTTTATTTTTTAAATTTTTCAAATCCCAACATTTATATAATAAAAAAATCATATACCCCTATAGGTATAGGATGTGTTATTATGAAAGAATGTATGGATAGTGCAAATTTACACAGAAGACTTAAAAAAATCATCGGCCAACTGAATGCAATCGATCGTATGATTGATGAAGACATTCCCTGTGAACAGATATTAATGCAGGTTAATGCATCAAAATCCGCATTACATAAAGTAGGGCACATTATCGTTGAAGGTCACCTCGAACATTGTGTAAAGGAAGCTATTGAAGATGGAGATTCCGATGAAGCCTTAGGAGATATTTCCTCAATATTGGAATACTACTCCAGACTTTAATTTTTTTTAAAATAACTTTATACCCCATAGGGTATATCCATACCTCGGAGTTGTTGAAAATGAACTTGACACAAAATGAAAAAAAAGACATACTGCTAATAGTCATTTCAATAATCAGCGTAATATCAAGTTTTATTCTATCCTTTGACTATCTGGCTTGGATTGCAGTACTATTATGTGGAATACCAATATTTAAAGAATGTGTTGAAGGGATGATTGCAGAATTTGATATTAAGGCAGATCTACTAGTTACAATAGCTATTGTTGCATCAATCATAATCGGCGAAGTATTTGCCGCTGGAGAAATTGCGACGATTATGGCTATTGGAGGATTTTTAGAAGAATACACCGTATCAAAAACTCGTGAAAAAATTGAAAAACTTGTTAAAATGACTCCGCAAGTTACTACAATAATTAAAAATGGAATCGAAAAAAGGATACCAGTTGAAAAAGTAGAGATAGGGGACATTTTAAAGGTGCTTCCCGGAGAAAGCATACCTACCGATGGAGTAATAGTCAATGGAAAAACATCAATAGACCAGGCCACATTGACAGGCGAATCATTGCCTGTTGATAAAAGCGTCGGCGATGAGGTATACAGCGGAACTATTAACCTTTACGGTTCATTCACAATGAAATCAACAAAATCAAGCAAAGACAGTTCCATTCAAAAATTAATCAGACTGGTTGAATCTTCATCACCTGAAAACGCAAATATCGTTCGCCAAGCTGACAAGTGGGCTACAATGATTGTTGTTATAGCCTTCACAGCAGCAGTTCTGACATATTTATTCACCTTTGAAATAATAAGGTCAGTTACCATTTTAGTAGTATTCTGCCCATGTGCATTGGTTCTTGCAACTCCAACAGCGATTATGGCTTCAATTGGAAATCTGGCAAGATATGGAATATTGGTGAAGGACGGAGAATCTTTAGAGGAACTGGCATATGTTAGTGAATTAGTATTCGATAAAACAGGAACACTAACATATGGCATCCCAAAAGTAGTTAATGTAGTTTCAAAAAATCCCGAAGAGATGATGTATCTTTTAGCTTCACTGGAATCCAGATCAGAACATCCTCTGGCCAAAGCCATTGTCAGTTATTATAAAGGCAATGAACTGGCAGAAATCGATGAATTTGAAATGCATTTGGGCATGGGAGTGAGTGGAAACATCAGCGGCTCAAAAATAATAGCCGGGAACAAAAAACTGCTTAATTCCCAGAATATTGAAGTAGTGGAAGAAAAAACTAATAAAACAGAGATTTTCGTTGCCAAAGACTCAGAATATATCGGGAAAGTGCAACTTGCAGATACCCTGCGCGAAAATTCAAAAGAAACAATCAGAAACCTAAAAAGATTGAGGGTTAAGACAACACTGCTTACAGGAGATAATGAAAAAACCGCAGAACTTATCGCAAATGAAATCAAAATTCGAAATGTCATATCAAACTGTTTACCTGAAGATAAAATGGAATACATTAAAAATGAACAACTACTCGGACATAAAGTTGCTATGATTGGAGATGGAATAAATGATGCCCCCTCACTCAAAAAAGCCAATGTTGGAATTGCAATGGGGGATATCGGAAGTGATGTGTCAGTTGAAGCGGCGAACATAGCATTAATTAATGACAACATCGGAGATCTTCCTCATTTAATTGGAATTGCTAGAAAAACCGTAAGAACCATAAATATTGCCATAACCTTTGCATTAATCGTCAATATCCTTGCAATGGGATTGGCGATACTTGGAATCCTAAACCCAATTGAAGGGGCGTTGATTCACAATATCGGATCTGTCATCGTAATAGTGTACTCAGCAACATTGACCAATTACAAAATTTCAAAAAAAGATTACACAAGAGCAAAAAAGTTAGGCATAACTAAAACTATAAATAAAGCGATGACATAATATTAACTATCAATAATTAGGTGAGAAATATGGCTGAAAAAGAAATTAAAGTAGTGGGCATGCACTGCCCATCATGCGTAAATGCTGTAGAACTATGTCTAAAAGACATTGACGGAATTGAAGACGCAAAAGCAGATTTGGATTCCGGAATCACTAAAATTACAATGTCCGGCGACGTAAGCGACGCAGACATTAACGAAGCTGTTGAAGAAGCAGGATTCAAAGTAGAATAATTCTACTTTTTCTTATTTTTTATAAAAACTTTTTAAAATATCCAATATTTTCTCGTTATTTTCGCCGATTAAAATATTGTGTTTTACATTATCAAAAACTATCAGTTCAGAATTTTCAATTTGCCTTTGAAGATCTTTATGTGATTCCAACAAGAATACCCCATCATATTTTCCGGCCAAAACCAGTGTCGGGACATTGATTTTAGAAATCTCATTTTCAATATTGAAGTCCAAGCTCACATCTACCGCCTTAATAAACGCATCCACATTAGCATTTAATGAAGCCATTTCCTTAAGAACCATCAATTCCTCTTTATTTTCCTCAATAACCTCCGGACATAAAATCAATGGCAGGATATAGTCGAAAAATTCGCCGAAACTATTGGCTAATGTCTTTTTAAACTGAGTAATGACCTCAAATGAATGCTGGTCCGCCTTATAAAAGCTGGACATCAACACAAGAGAATCCACTTTATCGGGATATTTGATTGTGAAGCTCTGTGCAATGGCACCTCCTAATGAAAATCCGATTAGATTTGCATTTGAAATATTTAGCTCCTCCAAAAGACCATTCAAGTCTTCAACATAAGTGTCTATAGTGATTTCATCACTACCAAGTTCAGATTCACCATGACCCCTTAAATCAAATCGTATAATCTGAAAATCGCCTTTAAGATTGCTTGCTAAAAATTCCCAATATAACAAATTATCTGACAGGCCATGAATAAAAACCAATGGTATGCCGCTTCCTTCAACTTTGCAATTTAAATTCATATTTTACAATTTATTCCAATCTTTTAAATACTTAATGGAAAACGTGAAGTCAAATATCAAATTTTAAATAAGTTAAAGAATAAATTTAAACTCATATAATAATATTTCTAAAAATTATTATAAAAAAAGGGATTAAAATGAAAACTGTTGCAATTAATGGTTATGGAACCATCGGTAAAAGAGTGGCAGATGCTGTTTCTGCTCAAGATGATATGAAAATCATTGGTGTAAGTAAAACTAGACCAAACTATGAAGCAAGAACTGCTGTTGAGGAAAAAGGCTATCCGTTATACATTGGAATTCCTGAAAGAGAACAATTATTCAAAGATGCGGGAATTGAAATAGCTGGAACCGTTGAAGAAATGATTCAGGAAGCAGATGTTGTTGTTGACTGTACTCCTGGAAGTATCGGTCCGCAAAACCTTGAAATGTATAAAAAAGCTGGTGTGAAAGCCATCTACCAAGGTGGAGAAGACCATGAACTGACCGGCCTTTCATTCAATGCTATTTCCAATTATGATGACTCTTACGGCAAGGATTACACCAGAGTTGTTTCATGTAACACAACCGGTTTGACCCGTACATTATCTACAATCGACCCGATAGCAGATATCAAAAAAGTCAGAGCAGTAATGGTTAGAAGAGGATCAGACCCATCTGAAGTCAAAAAAGGACCAATCAACGCTATTGTTCCAAATCCTCCAAAAGTGCCATCTCACCACGGCCCTGATGTGAAAACCGTTATGAAAGGCATTGATGTGACAACAATGGCATTGCTCGTGCCAACCACTTTAATGCACCAGCACAACATCATGGTTGAAATCAACAACGATATTGAAACCGAAGAGATTATTGAAGCATTAGAAAAACGTTCCAGAGTGATTGTCGTTTCCGCTGAGGAAGGTTTAGGCTCAACTGCGGAACTGATGGAATATGCAAAAGAACTTGGAAGAAGCAGAAATGACTTATATGAAATCCCGGTTTGGAAAGAATCAATCAACGTGGTTGGAAACGAACTGTTCTACATGCAAGCGGTGCATCAGGAATCTGATGTAATACCTGAAAACATTGATGCTATTCGTGCACTTCTTGAAATGGAAAGCGATAACGAAAAATCAATTGCCAAAACCAACAAAGCTATGGGAATATTATAAATTCCCTCTTTTTTACTATTTTTTTGATTTAAAATGAAAAACAGAGTATTTTTTGGACCTGCCGGAAGTCCCGTCAATTACAAGGGAGCAGCATATAAAGCCCCGAAATACATCAGTGATGAGGGACTGAATTCTTACGAATATCAAAGCCCATATGGAGTTAGAATTGGCGAAAAGGCAGCAACCACCCTTAAAAAAGAATCCCAAAAACATGACATTCTTGTTTCAATGCACGCCCCATACTATATAAATTTGTGCGCAAAGGAAGAGGAAAAACTTGACAAGAGCATTGGCCATTTAATCGCAGCTGCCCGTGCAGGGGAATGGATGGGAGCATACCGCCTGGTATTCCATCCTGGAGCTTATTTGAACAGGAAACCTGAAAAGGCCATGGAAATATCAAAAAATACTGTTGAAAGGCTGTTTGAAGAACTTGAAGCTGAAGGAATTGAAGAGTTTACCTTCGCTCCCGAAACCACAGGCAAACGCACACAGCTTGGAAATGTCAGGGAAGTTGTTGAGCTATGTGCAACATTCGACCATTTCGAGCCTACAATCGATTTTGCCCATGTCCATGCTCGCGGCAGAGGATTCTTAAATAAAAAAGAGGATTATAACTGCATATTCTCAATAATTGAAGATAATCTGGACATTGACATGCTGCACTGCCATTTTACAACAATCGAATATGGAAAAGGCGGTGAAGTTAAACATCATACCCTGGATGAAAGTGATGAATACGGTCCGAATATCAGGGATCTGCTGGCTAATCTGATTGATAACGGCTGGAAGGCAAACATTATTTGCGAGACACCCGAACGTGACATTGACGCATTAAAAATGAAAGAGATATATGAAGAGATGATCTAATAGTCTTTGACGGAGCCTATCAAATCATCCATGTCCTTGAATAAATCATTTATATCATCATTATCATCTTTATTTGAACTTAGCTGGATAACCAATTCATTTATTAAGTCTTCCATTTTATCAACGAAAGTGTTTAATGTTACTATTTTTTTCTCGATTTCAGCCTCGACCACTTCATTACTCTCCAATTCCATCATCCTTTGGGTTATCTTTAACTGATTGGCGAATAACTGATTGGATTTTTTAATTGCGTTTGTGAACTTGGAATAGGACATATGTGTAGGGTCGAACAATTTTCCAACTAGTTCTGTGGCTTTGGCTTGTTTTGAATTGTATTCCTGCTCTATTTCATTTACCTGTGATTCGAACTTTGAGGGAACTTTAACTGTTTCCTCATTGGGATCATGATAAACTTCCCTGCCGCATTGTGAGCAGAAATGCTGATTTGGCACTAACTTTGCCCCACAATATATACAAAAGTGATTATGGTTATCCTGAAGAGTCATAAATAATTATTTGATAAAACTTATTAAAAAAAGTATGATATCCTTAATCCAAATTTTTTACAATATCCCTGCCAAGAGGAGTTAATCTGTAGATTCTGTTCTTGCGCTCATTCTCATTAATACATTCAGCAACGCCACAATCCTTTAATTCTTTCAATACATTTGATATATGGCTCATTCTAATATCTGAATCATTAGCAATCTGAGTTGGAGTTTTATCATATTCCTGCAATGCTTTTAAAGCCTTTGATCGGTATGTAGAAATAGTAATGTATGCAAATACCTTTAATGTTTCATCATCTATGATAATTCCCCCATAAATAATAAATCAAGAAAAATATTTAAAGTTATATACAATTTTAGAAAAAGAACATTCCAACTATACAACAACATAATAACTAGATATGTTCTTGAAAAAAGTTACTGTTTTTTTAATTTCAAAACAACAATTTCGGAATCGGTACCCCATCTCATAGGAGTGTCCATGGACCCGACACCTGTTGTTACATGCAAATACCCACCTGATTTATTCCTGAACAGACCCATATTATATCCAAACATCAGATTTCCAAACCAAACCACCGGATAAAACTGTCCCCCATGGGTGTGGCCGGACAATTGAATATCAAAGCCCAAATCAGAAAACCAATCCCAATGATATGGCACATGATAATTGATTATGTTCAGCATGCCCGGCCTGATTGATGACTTGTCGACTTCCGGAATGCCAGTATCCTCAATACTATAAGACCTGCCATAAATATTTAAGCATTCGAATTCCACCGATTCATTGTTCAAAACAATGATTCCCGCTTTTTTGCATGCTTTTATTACATTTTCAATGCCCGGATAGTAATCATGATTTCCGGGAGTGAATATTACGGGCATCTTGACATCCTTAAAAGCCATGAAATCATCTTCCTCAACAACAGACGAACCGTCAGCCAAATCCCCTGAAATAATTGCCAACTCACAATCCAACGTATTCAGTTTGTCTTTGATATCAGAGATTATTTTCCTGTGACGCACAGACCCGAAATGCACATCTGAGAGATGTGCGATGTTAATGTCCCTTTCCAGATTAGTGAAAATCAATGTTTTTTCATGAACCACCAATTTATGGGCTCTCCAATAGCTATAAACTCCCAGGATTGGTACAATCGATAACAATAAAACATTTACAGTCATCGACAATGCTATAAAACTTCCAATTGAATAAATCGCAATTAAATCAAAAAAGAACATGACCGATGCCCACATCCACACCCCATCAAGGGTTGTTAAGATTCGAGTTACTCTGCGGGATTTGCGAGCTTCAAATAGCATTGGTAAAAAATGGTTTAGACCTATTAGAATTGTTATTAAAAGCAAATAAATATCGTTAAGTCCTCCAACAAATAGCCCAATATATTTAAGCAGGAAAAACTCGAACAGCATATAGAATGGAGTTATGAATAATACTCTTTTTGTTCTGAAACTCATGTAAGTTGACCTCACAAATAATATGTTACAACAAATATTTAAATCATTAAAACTAATGTTAAGATGTAAGAAAAAAATCGGAGATAAAAATTTGAAAAGCAACAACAAAAAACCAGAAATCAAAACAGCAACACAAAAAACCTCAAAAATCGAAACTGACGATAAAGACTATGCTGAATTGGTTGTAATCAGACCAGTTGGCTATCCATTTGATTTTGCATTAATGGATGAGGATATCGAAATAAAAAACATCGATTTATTTGAGGAATATGCCCGTGAACAGTGGTTGGGTTTGGTTGTTCGTGAAAAATCACATCTGTTCGACCAAAAAATAATCCCCGATTATGGTTTTGAAATCGTGACTGCAAAACCGAATAACTCAATTATCTCTGAAAGCACTAAAATCAAAATCATTACCGATAAAATTGAAAAGAACACTGATAACAAGGTTAAATCAGATATCACTCTTGATGATATAGTCGGTCAGGAAAACGCCAAGGCCAAAGTTAAAGTCATTGCAAAATATTTGGAAAATCCTGAAAGGTTTGGACCTTGGGCTCCAAAAAACATTTTATTTTACGGCCTTCCAGGAACCGGTAAAACCATGCTTGTAAAGGCCCTGTCAAATGAACTCGATGTACCGTTATACCTGGTTAAGGCAACCTCATTAATTGGAGAGCATGTCGGAGATGCCTCATCCAAGATTCATGATCTGTTTAAAAAAGCTTCAGAAAACGCGCCGTCAATAATTTTTATCGATGAAATAGATGCAATTGCACTTCACAGGTCATTCCAATCAATCAGAGGGGACGTTTCAGAAATCGTCAACGCACTTTTGACTGAAATGGATGGAATTGAAGAGAATAAATCAGTTATAACAATTGGCGCTACCAACAACCAAAACAGTCTGGATTTGGGTGTGAGAAGCAGGTTTGAAGAGGAAATTGAATTCAAATTACCTGATGATGATGAGAGGTTGCATATTTTAGAAAATAATCTCAATACCATGCCTCTGGATTACGATTTGGATTTGGAAAAAATTGTAAAGATTACAAAAGGACTGTCCGGCAGGGACATCAAAGAGAAGATACTGAAAACATCACTCCACAATGCAATATCAAATGACTCAGAAATAATCACCATGAAAAACATTGAATATGCATTAAATAATACCAAAATTAAAAATACTGATGTTAAAGGAATGTTTGAGTAAAAATTTAATTGAAATCAAATATATACTCGGCCGCATCGATAACATCTTTATTCTCTTCTTTTGCAGCTTTTTTAACATTTTTTGAGATATCGTAAAATATCTTATTCACTATAGAATTAGTTAAATTATCGAGAATTTTGACACTACCATCTACATCTGCCAACTTCACGGATGCTTTTTGAGTTTCACGTTGTCTTATCTCTTCCATAGATGCTCTTAAATTACCAAGCATCTCATCAACTTCCATTATTTTGAACGATTCTTTAAGTAAAATGAACTCGTCATTGATGATGTTTTCGGCTTCACCGAATTCCTTAATTCTAAGTTGAGTATTCTCATCTGCAATCTCACGCAAATCATCAATGTTGAATGATTTGACCCCAAGTTCGCGAACATCATCAGAAATGTCTCTTGGATTTGCAATGTCAACAATCATCAAGTTCTCATAATCCATATCGATGCCCAAAAGGCGTTCTTTAGTGATAATCGGATGGGGAGCGCTTGTGGCGCTGATTACCAGATCTGCTGTGGCAAGATATTTCTCCAAATCATTGAAAAGTATCGCTTCACCACCCAAATCCTTAGCAAGTTCAACTGCTACATAAAAAGTACGGTTAGCGACGAAGATTGCATGCAGGTCCTTTTCAGCCAATGCCTTTGCAACCAGTTTGCCCATTTTGCCCGCACCAATAACCAGCACGGACTTGTCATCCAACTTTCCGATGTGCTTTTCGGCCAAATCTATTGCAGCAGAACCTATTGATACCGCACCCTTGTTGATATTGGTCTTGTTTCTGACAACCTGACCCACGTGAATCGCCTTTGTAAAGACTGCGTCAAGGGACTTTCCGCAATGATGGTTTTTGACAGCCTTGTGTTTTGCATCCTTAACCTGGCCCAGGATCTGGTCTTCTCCAACAATCATGGATTCCAAACCTGAAGTCATTCTCAGCAAATGCATAACCGCAGACTGGCCGTATTCTATTATGATACTCTGGTTTTCATGAGACAGCAATTCATCATCCTCATTTATGAAATCATTGTTGATGTAGTACTCCTTTCTATTGCAGGTGGAAATTTCAACATATTCCCCAATGGAATATTTTTCCTGCAATTGCCTAAACAATTCATCCATATCCTTGGAAATGTTTTCCATTGACTGGATATCTGCTATCTTATGGTCAACTCTTAAATTAAGTATCATTTAATCCCCTTATTAAATTGTCAATGTAAATTTTAGCATCATCAATCTGATTATTTTTAACTAAATCGTTGATTTTTTCATTCTCAAAAATTTGATAAAGATATTCCCGCCTTTCCTTCTGGTCTTCAATGACATCCTTTAATCTTAATCTTGTATAATCCTGAAGCTCTATTTCGATAATGTCCTCATCAGTTATTATTGATTGAATCTTTTTCCTTAACTGGCGAGCCATCAACGGGCTTTTTCCGTTAGTAAAAATAGATATCTCCACATCACCTATGCTGAAACTTGTAGGAACAATAACATTACCTTTATCCGGATAATCGGCCCTATTTATCAATTTGTCTCCTGAAATTTCAGAAACATGCTCTGACAAATCTTCATCACCGCTTGCAACAACGACCAGGTCAGCCCATTCAACTAACTTGTCAACATCATCAACGGAACATAATTCGGCACCTTTATCAGACAGTCCCATATCCAAATTGCCTCCAGCCAATTTAACATTAGCTCCATGGTCTAAGAATCTGTTTGCACGCCTTGTTGCTACTTCGCCAGTGCCTAAAATAAAAACATTCAGATTTGAAGTTTTTAGATAAATAGATGTCCAATCCATTTTAATCAGAATTTTCAAGAGATTTTGCATGCAATACTTTTACTGCAGCTCTCAAATCATTGTTACAGTCAGTCAAAACATTCATGGCTTCAATCTTGGACACATTGAATGTTTCGGCCAATGCTTCAGCCCTCTTATCGGGAGTAGGTTTTTGAACTCCCACCAATCTTTCAGATAACTGCTTTTTTAAATCCAAATACTCGTCATGACTCATTCCCATATTCCTTAAAGTCATGTCTCTTAAAGGGCAAGGCTTTGACGGTTTGCAACACCAAACAAGTGATCCGAAACAGGTCCCTGCCCCTTCACCTAATCTAGTTTCTTTACCGAATTGAATCTTGATGTCAACAAACTCCTGTGGAGTTAAATTGACTTCCTGTAATGCATTTAAAACTGGGCATGGTTTAATTGGCGGACAGCAAAAAGCGAGTCCTCTTACATCTCCTCCTCTACAAATATGAGATGGTGCATCTTCCCAAGTCATAACAATCCTCCAAATTAATTTTCATTTCTCTGAATTAATTTAAAATATTAATATAATTTATTTAAAGATAGAATATATAATCTTTTTTATGGATTAGCATATAAAAAAAATTTAAATATTTTGTCAATCTTATTTTTTAATGAAATGAAGATAGAAAACATTACCGTCACTGTTGAAAAAAAGAATATCAAAAACATGTATATTCGCATTTTGCCCCCAAATGGGGAAGTTAAGGTGTCCGCACCATTGTTTGTTCCTGATGAAGACATTATAAGCTTCATCAAATCAAAGAAAGATTGGATTTTAAAAAAGCAAAAATATATTTTGGAAAATGATATAAAATCCCCCTTAAAATATGCAAACGGTGAAAAACACCCCCTATGGGGCGATGAATATGCATTGCAATTAATTTCCAATTTGAAAATCAAAAAAGCATTTGTTAAAGATGATATGCTTTATCTGCCTGTACCTAAAAGAAGTACGATTGAAAAGAGAAAAAGCATACTGGATGAATTTTACCGCCAAGAACTGAAGATGGCCATCCCACCTGTCTTGGATAAATGCACAAAAATAGTTGGAAGAACACCTGCAAGCGTCAATGTCCGTAAAATGAAAAACTGGGGAAACTGCAAAAGGGACGGCAGGATTACTCTAAATTTGAATCTTGCAAAAAAAGACAAAGAATGTTTGGAATATGTGATGATACATGAATTGTGCCATCTGATAGAATTTAATCACGGAAAAAATTTCAAAAAGTTAATGGACGAATTCTGCCCGGATTGGAAAAAAATAAAAAAAAGATTGAATGATTAAAGACTATCTGTCTTTAAGCATATCTTCTTTCTCATCAGGAGTTAACTGATCAACTATTTCTTCAGGAGTGCCGACATCAAGGAGTTTTCCTCCTCTCATCAAAGCGGCCCTGTCACATACATCCAATACGAAATCCATATCGTGGGAAACGATTATGAATGTCTGTTCCAATTCGGCACGTGCTTTTAGAATTGAATCGGTAACGTTAACACGAGTAATAGGGTCCATTGTACCTGTTGGCTCATCCAAAACTATGAGCTTAGGCTCTTTGATTAAAACCTGTGCCAGAGCAATCCTATGCTTTTCTCCTACACTTAACTGATCAGGATATTTGTCTAGAATCAATGTAGCGTCCTTTTCATCGAATCCTACAGTAACCAAAGCATGAATAGCTTGAATCTTACCGAATTCGGCAGGCAAATCTAAACTGATTGCATCAGTCAGGTTACCCAAGATTGTTCTGTGAGGATATAATGAATATTCCTGGTGCAATAAACCAATATAAGGCATGATACGGCCACGGTTAAGAGGGCCTACTTTTGTCATGTCAATCCATTCGTCACCAAGTTTGATTTTAATGTCTCCGCTACTTGGTTCGGTCAATCCCATCAACATTCTGGTTGTGGTAGTTTTACCGGAACCGCTTAAACCTACCAATCCGAAAATTTCCTCTTTATTGATTGTTAAACTAATTCCATCAACAGCTTTAACTACTCCTCTTTCAATAGAGTAGTAATGTTTTTTAACATCTTCGAGTACAACTTCAGGTTCGCCGAACTCAGGGACTTCAGGTTTTTTAGGAACAGGAACTGTTTCCATGAAATGGTCTACAACTACATGGGGTTCTCCTTCTTCCTTTATTTGACCATTTTCTAACCATATTACATTATCTGCAAGTTCAGTCATAACTTCAGGCCAGTGAGAAGTGATTAACATAGTGATGCCTTCATCTTTGACACCTTCTTTTAATGTATTGTGGAGTTTCACTGCTGTTTGAGGATCCAATGTACCGGTCGGTTCGTCTGCTAAAAACATCATTGGGTTTTTAGCAAGCTGCCTTGCAAGTACAACTCTCTGTTTTTCCCCACCACTTAAATCACGAGCGACGTGAGTGATCCTGTGGTTCATCTGAACCATTTCCAATAATTCTAATGCTGAATATAATCCTTCTTCATATTCGACATCTTCAGGCATTGCCCTCATTACATTTTCAATAACAGTCTCTTCATCATATAAAGCGAAGTTACGTTGCAGCATGATGGAAATCCTTCTTTTGATACTTGCAAATAATTTCCTTTCAGCATTGAAGAAATCAACTTCTTTAGCTTCATATGTTCCGCCACAATGGCATGTTTCACCGACATGAGACGGGGATTCTACAGCCAAACAGTCCGGACAGACAGCGAGATTCATTATGATATTTCCTGAATCCGGTTTGTATTCTTTAGTCCCTCTAAGCATGTTGATTAAAACGGATTTACCGCTTCCACTACGTCCCAATATACCTAAAGTTTCACCTTCGTTAATCTTTAAATTAATATCTTTAAGAACATCAACATCATCAAAGGTTTTGGTAATATTCTTAAGAGTTATAAAATCCATGTAATCACCTATTGAAATAATTTTTATTTTAATCTATTAATAATACTTTCTAATAACAATTGTTTTAAAAAAATTAAAAACCAGCAATATCAAAATCAAGTTTTCCTGAAATAAGTGAACGAGCGATTGAAAATCCATCAACACCGGTATCAATCATTTTTTGGAGATTTGCTTGACTGTTAACAGAATTATTTCCGATAACCTTAATATTTACATTATTGCAGATTTCAGATAAAAGTTTCCAGTCCGCTTCAAAAACGCCCTTCCTCATGGCGTCAATGTGAAGATAATCCGCACCTGCATCCTCAATTAAACCGGCCAATTCTAAAGTGTCGGTCCCTTCAACGTTGGCTCTTATTTTAACCGAAACTTCACTGTCCACATTATCTGCAACTTCTGATATGAAATCGCCTAAATCCTGACGATTCAACATTTCCTGACCACAGCCAATATCCATTATTTCCTTTTGGCGACAATGACAATTAATTTCAACAATGTCCAAATCCCTAATATTTCCCACATCAATGATTGGCCGTGTAGTTGTTGCGCGCACATTGGCCGAGACTTTAACACCTTTGTGAACTTTCTTTATAGAATCAACTTCATTTTCAATATGTGAAAAAATTTCATTTAGAGGAAAATCAAATTCCCCTCTTCCCCTTTCAATAATTTTCCTACTTGCATCGATTGTAGGGGCGTCTAGACTGTATCCGCCCAAGGTAGCTACATCAAAACCGTATGGAATAACCTTGTTCAGGAATTCGGCGTTAGTTATTCCGGCCATTGGAGCAACTACCCTAATCATCATATTCCTCAGTATTCTTTTTCAACAACCCAAGTCCACATTTCATTATTGTGTGCCCTGATTTCTTCAAGGCCAATATCGGCCATGTAAGCTGCATCTTCAGCGTTTTTACCTCTGCCGATACCTGCTTTAAGTTTGATACCTATCTCTTCATCGATTTCAACCATAATGTCCTCAATTTCCTGTTCGGATAAACCGTTGCACGGAGACATGAAGTTATCCCCACCGATGAAGAACAGCAATGCACCTTTTTTAATCAATTTTGTCATCAGGTAATGTTGAGCCTTGTTAACCATGAAACTAGTGTCAAAAGCTGATTCAATGTCTGTTAAGGTTTCTGTGACGCTGTTAATGTCAATGTGGGCTGCCTGAACAAAACTGTCCTCTTCACTTACCAAACTGTCAACAGCCAAAATTTCTTTTCTTTCCCCTGATTGAGCGCTTCCTGCCTTTTGAAGAGCAATTGTTGCCAATTTTTGAGCTTCATGAGGAGTTTCAGCAGCGCCAACACCCATACTTACAGTGATTGGGTATCTGTTTCTAATTGACCTTTGAATTCTTAAATGATCCTCTTCATTTAAACCGTTTGAAACTGCAAGCAGGTTGTCGAATCTTGTAAAGAAAACTAATCCTTTTTTGTTTCCGAAATGATTGTTCAAGTCTGCAAATAAGTTCGCCTGCAACATCTGTAAATCAGATTCAGTTCTTGGCTTTGGAGTTACAGTCCAAGGACCATAATTGTCAATTTGTATTAAAGTCATTTGTATCATTTACTAATCGCCTCTTTCTTACTAAGGAATACTATCTATAATAATTTGTGCTAAATTTTTCTTAGCATCTAAACTATTCATTATTGTATTTGTAACTGTTACCTTATTAACTATTTGATTTAATTGTGATTTCAGATTGGAATCTTTATTGTCAATGACAATGTTGTCTAAAAAATCCTGATATAATTTTGCAACACCTGCTGAAGAAACTTCAACGCCTAAAGCTTCCATGAATTTGCTTGCCGGACCTGAAACTGCATCAGAACCTATGATAGGTGAAACGGCAATAACATGAGCATCCTTTAATGCTTCACGAACGCCTTCAAGAGATATTATTGGTGAAATTGAAGTTATCGGATTTGACGGTCCTATAATTACTGCATCGGAGTTTCTAATCGCATCAATGATTCCTTCAGCCGGACTGACTTCGGAAAACTTTAAATCCAGAACTTCCGGTTCGGACTGGTATTTGATTAAGAAATCATGGAATTCCAACTCGCCGATGTCAGTGACTATCTTGATGTCGGACTGCTCTTCACTCATCGGCAGGATTCTGGATTCGATTCCCATATTTCTTGCCTGAATTTCGCATGCTTTTTTAAGGCCATGCTTTTGCATCAGCTGGGTCTTTTGTATTTTTGTAGCGCGGTCGATATCCCCTATTCTCAGCAATTCGCCGCAGCCCAACTCCTCAAGCCTTTCATGAGTGATGAATGTGTCATCCTTAACTCCATACCAGAATTCGTCATTTATCATATCTGACATCGTATATAAAACAGTGTCAATGTCTGCTGAGACATAAACGCCGGAAAAATAATTGTTTTCCAAAGTGTTTACGATAATTGTCAAATCTCCGGGATCCACAATTTCCTTAAGGCCTTGAAGTAGTTTTGGAGTGCCTGTTCCTCCAGATAATACAGTAATCATGAGATCTACTTCCTAAATACGTCCGCTTCTTTTGGCATTAAAACAGGTTTAATATTTGAATCAGTGTTTCTCAAAATATCAAAGCTTTCGAATCCTCGGATAATAACAACTGGGAGTCCTTCATCAGCCTGTCCCATAATAAGGGATGCCGCTGCGGACAATTCATCGCAGGTTGCAATTTCAGTTGTTTCCAGTTCCCTGCCGTATAAATCTTTTTCACCGACACGTTTCCAGATAGGTGAAATTCCGGAACAGCCTATTGCAGTCCCGATAGCTCCGAATCTGAATGCCCTTCCCTGGGTGTCAGTGATTATTACTGCAATTTCTTCATCGAATTCATTTTCTAAAAATTCGCGAATCTTGCATGCGGATTTATCCGCATCCTTTGGCATTGGAGTGGCCAGACCGTCCCCGACATTTGACTCATCGATACCCGCATTGGCACAGACAAATCCCTGTTTTGTTTCAGTTATGATGAATTTAGGGCCTACGCGGACAACTTCATTAGATTCATTCAGAATAGCTTCAACCAGTTTCGGGTCCTTGTCGGCTTTTTCTGCAAGTTCAACAGCCAAATCGGAAGGATTCAAATCATCTAAAATGATGAAATTTTCTTCAGCTTTTGAAATTAAGGTTTCGGCAATTAAAACAATGTCTCCATGATTTAAACCGCAACCCTGTTTTTCAACAGCTTCCTTTATAATTCGAGAAATGTCGCTATTGCCGTCAACAATAGGAATATTCTCTAATCCAAATAATTCAATACTCATAATAATCATCTGATAGTTTTAAAAAAAAGAAAAAATTATGGATTATAGACTGCAGTAGTCCATTTTCCATCAAAAACGGCGGCACATGATGTGACCGGTTTTTCATAATTTGCAAAAACGCCCTCGTCAAAAATGTATTTTGCAGCTTCCTCGGAAGTTTTAGCTTCAAAATCGACTTTGTCGGGCACCTGGCTGCCATATGTTGAAATGAATGCTGCTTCACCATATGGAACCTGTTCGACTAAAATTTTATTATCGTTTACAATGCCTATATAACACTCATATTCATCCTCATTGTCTGTGGATGTGACAGCTGCGGCAATTCTTGGAGTGTTATAATCGTCTTTTTCATAATCCATGGTAAGTAATGAATATGCCATTGCATCCCTGATATTCATTCCCACAGCGATTTTATCCGCTATGACATCGGTTTGAGAACCGTTTGAAACAACTATTTTATCATCCACAATTTTAATAGAATTGTAAGAGATATAAGCGTTCTTATAAATGTCCTTTTCAAAACCTTCTATTGGAACAACAGCCGCATGATCGTCATGATTCATGCATTTTCTATTAGGAAATGACCTGCTTGATACCCTGTATGCCACAAAAGGTTTACCTTCACTATTCATACCTGCTGATAGAATTCTTCCTGTATACATTTTCATTCCTCAATTTTTAAAGTTCCGGACGTATTACGGCATCATTTACTGAAACTCCTGATGGGGTTTCAATGATGATTTCACCCGGTTTAATAATAACTTGACCGTTATCAATAACATTTGCATGTACAGCTACAGAACTTCCCGAAATCGCATCCGACCTGTCCTGGCCATTGACGGTAACCTTATGCAAATTGGCCACCGGCACCACATAATATTCCTGGTCCCCAGAAACATCAGTGACATTAGGCTTTCCGCCGCCATCTTCAACATCGTCTGCAGCGTCCGCTTGAAAATCAGTAGCTGAAAAATTACTTGTAACCACTAAGAAAATCATTATTGTGAATAAAATATCAATGAAAGGAACTAAATTGATACTTGGTTTTTGATCTAAAAACTTTTTCTTATGTTTTTTTACATCAATCGCCATGCAATCACCTTATTGTCTTAGTTTACTTTCAGTAATCTCAGCATTAACATTACATTTCTCTAAAATAATATTTGCGATACTTTTATCCAGCATACTTGGCTTGAACGAAACCTTAATGTTTGCATAAGGATCCGAAATCAGCCTGGTGTTAACGACACCATCTGCCTCTTGTAAAGCTTCAAGAGCACATTCGACATTGGAATCGACTCTGACTTTTACAACTGCGAATCCCCAATTGGTCATTTTTGTAGCAAGTTCAATCTTATCCATTTCCGCCTCAATGAGAGTTTGGATATAAGTATGCATAGGCAATAACACAATAGCCACTAAAAGACCCATGATAGTAGTTGTCAAAGCCACATAGATACCTTCCGCCATTGCAGCGGAATCAGGATGAACACCCAATGATTTGAAAGTCATCCAGATACCTATAACAGTACCGATCAAACCCAAAAATGGAGCAAGTTCAGTTAAAGTCTTGAGGGTATTTAATCCTTTGGTCATTTTAGCAACTTCAACAATGAAAATCTGTTCCATACTTTCCTCAACTTCTGTCTTATTTTTATAACCGATTTTCAAAGTTTCGGAAACAATTTTAGAAATAGGATTTTTAAAACCGTTAATCTGTTTTAAAGCTTCGACAGCACCTCCTCTCTCCATTGATGCTGTTACTACACCGAATATTTCAGTGGTATCGACTTTACTAATCTTTTTAAGATATGCAATTTTTCTTAATGAAATAATCAAACCGTAAATACCTACAAAGAGGATTATGTACGTGATAATTCCTCCCTGAGTAAAGATATCCATTATTCCATCAATAAAAGGCATAATATACTCAGTAATCATAGTTATCCCTTATCATATAATTATCAAAAAATCATTTATAAGAATATTTTATTAATACATATACTTAAATATTTATTGAAAAATAGGCGATTTTTGGAATTATTTCATTTTAGCCACCGTATTCCATGACCTCCTAACAAAATCGGGCATTTCATCATATGTGTAATTGCTTAGGAATTTTTTTGTTGTCGGGTCTGACGGATAACCGGAACCAATCCCTCCGGATTTAATGAATTCCTTATTGATATCCGCAATCTGGGCATCCCTTTCAGCCTTTGCGATAATGGAAGCGGCACCAACTTGAATATAATTATCATCCGCTTTGTGTTCGGCTATAACATCAAATCCTGTGTCTTTTCTAAGATTTTCCTGAAATCTTTCGGCCTTCACATCAACAGCATCAACAATGGCCTTTTCAGGATTTAACCTTAAAATTAATTCTTCCATCGCATTCTTTTCTATCTCATTAAGATTAATGCCATCCGCCCTCATCTCGTCAATTTCACGAGCAGTTATAACGATGATGTCATATTCAAACATTTTCTTCAATTTACGGGACAGGATAGTTCGGCGATTTGGATTTAATTTCTTTGAATCCTTGACGCCCATTCTTTCAAGAACTTTTTCCATCTTTTCAGGAATAATTACGCCTGCAATAACCAGAGGTCCCAAAACAGATCCTCTGCCTGCCTCATCAATGCCTAAAATATCCATAAAAATCAAAAAAAATAATAAAAAAAAGAAGAGAAATAAAATAAATTTATTTCATAGCCCTAAGACGGACTTCAGGTTCTAATGCTAAAGGTTCAGCGGCAACAATGGCAGTACCTTTCGCTACAACTGTCATTGGATCTTCAGAAATTTCTATTGGTATGGAAATTTCATCAAAGACTCTTTCTTTTAATCCGCGAAGTCTTGAACTTCCTCCGACTGCAACAGAATTGTTGTAAACGCCCATCATTAATTCAGGGGACAATCTTTCTAAAATCACATTTAATCCGTCAACAATCTTTTGCATGTATGGTTCTACCGCATCTGCAACGAGCATTGAATCGATTACGACCTTTTTAGGTCTGTTAGTCTCTAAGGATTTACCGATTACTTCAACACTTAAATTTTCAATTTGTTCGGAACAGTGAATCATTCCAACTTCAATTTTTGCAGCTTCCGCATCATGAATACCTATCGCTACATCGTATCTTTCTGCTACAAGTTCAACAATTTTAGCATCTATATCGTCTCCACCACATCTAACAGTTTCAATATCATTGATGCCGCCAAGAGAAATGATTACAATGTCGGTTGAACCTGCACCAATATCTATAACCATAGTGCCGTTCGGTTCTGCTATAGGCAAACCTGCACCAATGGCTGCGGCCAATCCTTCACTGATTACTAAAATGTTTTGTGCTCCGGCTTTTCTTCCGATTTCTTCTGCAGCATTTTTTTCAACTTCGGATGCATCTCCAGGAATACCTATGACAATTCTTCCTACAGTTTCGCCTTCATTAATACCGATTTGCATCGCTTTAATGAGTAATGCCTGTGCCTGTGCAACATTTTCAATGACTCCTTTTTTCAAAGGTCTGACTGCAAGAATATCTTCAGGAGTTCTTCCAAGCATTCTTTTAGCTTCTTCACCAACCGCTAAAACTTCAGTCGGATCATCTTTTTTAACTGCAACAACAGAAGGAATTTGGTATAAATCAAATTTATCCCCTGATGGTTTTGCAATTACAGTATTTAAAGTTCCTAAATCAATTCCTAAACTGTTACTGATAACTTTAGTGTCTTCAGTTTGTGGTATTTCCTCTTCATTTCCAAAAATATTCATGATTAATCCTCCGTTACAATGTCTCTGAAATCGATAACGAAAATTTTATTAGATGTAGCTATGCTTTGAACTTTTCCAACATCACCATCTCTTTCAATGGAAATTAAAATTGTTGACAGAACAATTTCATTCGCATTGTAGAATGGTTTAAGAGCAGACTTAATGAAGTTTGGCAACCTAACATCACTGCTAAGATCTATATCAATGAAATTAGTGGTTTGAGACTCTTTAATGATTGAAATCGATATATTGGATTTATCAATAACGGACACTGTGTTCCTGATTACATTATCGGGACCCACAAATACCATCATATTAGGTTCTTCATTCAGATAAGTTTTTGAAATCTGAATGAATGCTCCACCGCGTTTTTGAGTTTCGTTTTTAAAATCATTGAAGATCAATGAGTTTCCATGAAGCATGATGAAATCAAATTTCTTGTCGAAACTGCCATCCTTAAGAATTACATGTTCCCTGAACAATATGTTGATTTTATGATTTGAAGCGATGGCTTTATAAGCCATATCATCAATTAAATCAACATTTCCCGCAATCACACACCAATCCTTTTGAATTTGATAATTCTCGGATGTGGTGTATTTTGCAGCTTGCCTGAGAATACGTATATTATCTTCAATCATTTAACTACTCGCAATTCATTAATATTACTTCTTTTCAAATAACGATAAAAACAATTTAAAAATACCAAATTTAGTAAAATAATTACGCCATTTAATACTTAAAAAATGGAATTTATAGCTATTTTTTAAAGTCTAACAATTAATATTTATTAAAAATATTATTATATATATTTTATCTTTAATTCTTTATTTTTAAAAAAAAATTCGTAATAATTAAACAAAACAAAATTAATCACTTAAAACAAAAATACTTTAACATATATTGATAATATTAAGTATTAGGTTGTATTTAAAAAAATAACATTTCTATTAAATTATATGAGTGTATAAGTTAAATTGAGGTAAAATTAAAGCATAATTTAATAAGAAAGGAAAATAAAACTATTACTGGAGTTAAAATATGAGTATTACAGATACTGACATAAAAAGTTTCATTGCAATATCAGACATCATATCCCTGTTGAATATGAGTTCCGGATTCCTATCAATAATCTGTTCAATAAATCATAATTTTGGACTGTCTGCAATCCTTATGATTATTGCAATCATGTTTGACTCAGTAGATGGTTGGGTAGCACGAAAAACAGATAGGCATGATGATTTGGGCTTCGGAAAAAATATCGATTCACTATCAGATATAATTTCATTCGGAGCTGCACCTGCTATATTTATTTATACCTGCATTAACACCACCCCAGGCATTTTTGAAATAACAGTGATGCTTGTTAGTTTATTGATCGTTATCTGTGGAGTTTTAAGGCTTACAAGATATAATGTAATCGCGGGAAAGATTGACACTGATGACTTCATCGGTTTTCCGATTCCTGGAATATCATTCATTATAGCGACATTATATCTGAGCGGACTGTTCAATCCGATTATCGCTTTAATATTGAGCGTTGTTGTTTCATTATTAATGATCAGCAATTTCAGGTATCCTAAATTTGACAATCACATAATAATAGGCATATCCTGCATTTTAATCCTGATAATTATCCTCCCAATTAACATCAGCATATTCAACATCAATCCGGCAGGATTATTATTGCTCCTATTTTGTTTATATTACCTAATAATTAATTTAATTAAAAGATAACACCATTTTACTCCTATTAATTAAATTAACCATCTAAGAATTAAAAGGAGTATTTAAAATGAATAATAAAAAACCAAGAGATCCATTGTATCCCAGAGGTTTTGAGCAAACAAAAGAGCTGAAAAATCAGATTCAAGAAGAATTTCCAAAACCAAATAAAAAAGAAGAAGACGAATTAACACCACTTAAAAAATTAAATCATAAATTGGGAGTTTATCTATCACCCAAATCCGTAGATATAAGTGATAATGAGAAGAAAAGAAAAATCGGAGTGATTATAACCACAATAATTATAGCCACATTGATCATTTCCATGTATTATTTTATAATATATGAGCCTGCACAGGAAAAATTATCGCTTGCAAAAACAACAAAACTGAATGAACTTCATGACCTGTACACAGGAGCACTGACCACATCTCCAAATGCAATGATTCTGGAAAACAGAATCAACGAAGCCAAAACCCCCGAGGAAGTATCGGCAATAAATATACTGATTGAAGCAACAAGCGATTGGAGAAGCTTTCACAAAAAGTCCATAAATCTGAATATGGACAAATACAATAGGACAATGGCGGTTTATGAAAATGAAAGTGAAAACACAATCCTTCCCGTTTCAGAAGCCATGGAGATTGTCAACGAAAATGATGCGACAATCCTATCCCAAATAAAATTCGAAGAACCGAACACAGTGTCTGTTCCAATTCTGGTTTCAAGGCTTCAGGCAGGTGCCGGACTTGTAAGAGTGGGAAGTATCGTTGACATATACACAAATTCAAATTCAACCGATGACAACGCCACAAACAGCACCAACCCCAAAATAAGCGGATGCACCGTTTTATCAATAATGAGATATGAGGAAAACGGGGAGATTGATTCGCAATACTCAAAAACTAAAATGACCGTAAAAGGAAATAACACGTATCCTAAAGAGAACACAAGGGGTTTTTCATCAAATGTGCTCGAAATGATTAAAGGTGCGATTGTCAAAGGATATGATGAAAAAGAAACATATCAAATGCTGAAGGATTACGGTGTGAAATTATCCAATTACGAAAGAGAAATCAATCTAGGGGATTTGGATGCGCAATATATGCTACTGATTGAAATTCCGCAAGATAAGGTTAATTATGTCCTGGATAATATGGAAAGCATTGTCTTGACCATCCCCACTTCCGAAGCGCCGGACTGGATGGTTTCGCAATTAAGCTCGACATACCGGTATTGAGAAAAGTATTATATGAGATATAACAAAACTGATACTATGGATAAACCTACTATCTCAACAATTATCGTGATAATTTGTTTATTGATTATCGGATTATACGCCATGGGGGAAGTGAATTATTATTCATCAAAAATAATTGTGGAAAGAAATATTGATGCCCCAAAAATAATAATTCCCTCAATCGGAGTAGAAGAGAAAATTAATAATGAAACCTTAAATCAGGGCGTTTTAAGTGACCCTGCGGAGAATATTCCTACTGAAAGTCCCGTCTTGTTATACGGGCACAGGACACTTCAGGGATCTCCCTTCTTAAGGTTGAATGAACTAGGCATAGGCGACACATTCCTTCTTGAATGGCCGGGAGTAGGGGAACTTAATTATAGCGTTGTCAACACTGCAATTGTACCTGCAGATTACCAAATCAATGCCAATGATGAAAATGAGACTTATCTAATCACATGCGACCCGATCGGATCTACGGAAAACAGATTAATCATTCAGGGAGAATTGATCGAAAAAGGTCCGATAAACACCCAGATTCTCAAGAATAATCCGCAAGAATCAAATGCAATTATAATTTCAGCAATATTTTTAGCGATAGGATTGGTATTCAGTTTCTTTTATCCGAAAGACAACAGAATATATATTTTGGCAACAATACTGATTATCTCAGCGATTTTATTCTATTGCTACATCAATCCGATGCCATCTGAGATTATTTACGATAAGATAATATTTTTGAATGGAGGACTGTGAATGGATGTTGATAAGGAATACTTTTCAAATATAACTCCAAGGGAAAGGGCGATATTTGAAGGCGCCATTAGCATGGGTGCCTTGTTCCATCAGTTTGTTGGAACCCCCGTCAATAAAGACACTAAAGAAAGCTTAGAAAGAGCAATGGAAGAATCTTTAAACTTGCAACCTGCAATTGAAAAAGTTGAAGTTGAAATCAGCTTTGAAAAACTTGAAGAATCAATGACTGAATTTGACTACACATCCCTTACAGGAGATATGCTTGATGTCAAGATACATACAAAAGTAGATGATGTTGCGGCAATAATCAGAATCGAATTCATTGAAGAGTTGAACTACCCATTAATGTATGTTGAAGATATTGAAGATTAGAATATGTCTTTTAAATCTTTCAATAACTCTTCCAAATGATTTCTTTTAACATGGTTCATTAAGACCACCCTAATTGCTACCGGACATTTGGCAACAGAAATCTTCCATCCCAAACCCTCTAATTTTTCAGCCAGGTCATTTGTCTGCATTTCAGGATGGTTGAAAGCGACAATATTCAATTCAGGTTCGCAAACTATTTCATAACCTAATTCCTTTAAGCCTCGGGCAAGGAATTTTGTATTTTCCATTAAATCATTGGCAATTTTTGAATACCCTTCTTTTCCAAAGTATTTCATTATAGCATATGTTGCAGCAGATGATGCTCCAAGACGAGTTCCTACAATTGTGGACTGTGTCTTTACAGTCAGATACGGAGAATCAACCGCCATGACTTCCAGATACTCCTCACATCTGAAGATTATGCCTCCTGCAGGAATCGGGGCCAGTCCCATCTTATGAGGATCAACGGTTATTGAACAAACTCCTTCAAGTGAAAAATCAAAAACAGGCAAATCGTATCCAATTTCTTTTAAAAATGGAATTGAAAAACCTCCGAAGGCAGCATCAACATGGAAATAAATGTTATGTTCCAAAGCGATTTTGGAAATCTCCTCAATCGGATCGATTAGACCCAATTCGGTAGTTCCGGCTATTGCTACGATAGCTACAGTTTTTTCGGTGATTGAGTTTCTGACCGATTCCGCATCAATCTTGAAATTCTCATCCAATTGCGCTTCAACGATTTTCAGGTTCAACATGTCTGCAGCTTTCTTGAATGAAAAATGAGCAGATTCAGGAATAATAATTTCCCCATCGGTTATTCCTTTATATTTTCTTGCATGATTTCTTGCGGCCCTTATTGCCATAAGATTCGCTTCGGTTCCGCCGGTTACAATATTCCCATAAGCATTATCAAGTGATAAAAATCTTCCAATGGATTTTATAACTTCATTTTCTATTTGTTTTGTGCCTTTGAAAAGGCCAGGGTCACCTAGATTAGTGTCTAAGAATTTGCAATAGACCTCTTTTGCAAATGGATGTGCCTCTGTACACATTGAACCTAATATTCTGCCATCCGCATACTCATAGTCCAATTTATGAAGTTCTTCTAACTCTTTTAATATGACCTGTTTATCGATTGGCTTATCTTCCATAAAGTAACCTATTATAATTAAATAAAAATAAAAAAAAGAAATAAAAAGATTATTCTTAACGTTTACGGGCAGCGTCAAGAATAATTTTTTGCTCAGCACGAGCAACAGTCTTTCTCACATCAGCAATAGCATCGGTGTTTGATGAAACACTTGAAATACCGAATTCAACAAGTTTTTCAACAATGTGCGGTACACTGCCTGCTTGACCACAGATACTGCATTTGACACCCGCTTCAGCACATTTTCTAATTGTTCTTTCAATCAGTTTCATTACTGCAGGGTGCTCTTCAGAGTAGTGTTTTGCTACAAACTCGTTGTTTCTGTCAACTGCAAGTGTGTATTGAGTTAAATCGTTGGTTCCTAAACTTACAAAGTCTATTCCAACTTTAATGTACTCATCAATCATTATTGCCGCTGCCGGAATTTCAACCATCATACCGAAGTCAACATCCTTGTGAGGTTCGAAACCGACTTCGGAACAAAGTGCTTTTGCTTTTACAAGTTCTTCCGGACTTTGTGATAAAGGAATCATGATTCCAATGTTTGTGTATCCTTTTTCGTGCAATTTTTTAATGGCTTTGAATTCACATTTAAGGATTTCAGGTTGATCGAGTTCTCTTCTGATTCCTCTCCAACCAAGCATTGGGTTGTGTTCCCTAGGTTCGTTTTCTCCACCTTCCAATGTAATGAATTCATCGGTAGGTGCATCCAATGTTCTGTACCATACAGGCCGTGGGTAGAATGCGTCCGCTACAATCTGGACGTTGTCCGCAATTGTATCTATCAATTCATCTTCCCTTCCGTCAGCAATGAACTTGCCTGGGTGGATACCTGATGTCAACATTAAATGTTCTGTTCTTAAAAGTCCAACACCATCAGCGCCTGTTGCTGCTGCTTTTTCTGCTGCTTCAGGCATACTTACATTAGCTTTTACTTCAGTTACGGTAATAATTGGAGCCGCTTCAACGGTTCCTGCTGCGACAGGTGCTTCCTCTTTGGTTTGTGTAATTCCATCAAACACTAATCCTTTTTTACCGTCCAGGGTAACTCCGGAATTTTCTTTTAATGTGGTTGTAGCGTCACCTGTTCCTACAACGCAAGGAATTCCAAGTTCACGGGAAATGATTGAAGCGTGACAGGTTACTCCACCTTCATCGGTTACGATACCGCTTGCTCTTCTCATGGCCGGCACCATATCCGGTGTGGTCATTGTTGTAACCATAATGTCTCCATCTTTAATTTTATCCAATTCGTCAATGTCTAAAACAATTTTAACAGTACCTGCAGCCATTCCAGGACTTGCTCCAAGACCCCTTACAAGAACATCTCCTAAATCGGAGGAAGCATCTTCAGTTTCTGCTTCAACATCACCTAATGTGGTGATTGGTCTTGCCTGCAATAAGAACAGCATGTCTTTTTCAAACGCCCATTCGGTATCCATAGGTTCGCCGTAATGAGCTTGGACTGTTTTACCCATTTCAGTCAATTCAATGAGCTCTTCATCTGACAATACTCTTTCTTTTCTTTTGTCTTCTGGAACCTCAACTTTTACACTAGTACCGTTTTCATCGTTAGTGTACATTACTTTCTTGTCACTGATTGTTACATTGACGATTTCATTGTTCTTTTTATCAACTTGATAGTTATCAGGAGTTACATCACCGGACACTACTGATTCTCCAAGTCCCCAGGACCCTTCGATTAAAGCGATTTCTTCTCCAGTGGATGGGTTAACAGTGAACATTACTCCTGCTTTATCAGCATTTGCCATTTTTTGTACAACTACTGCAATGTAAACTTTTGAATGTTCGAAATTGTTTTCTTCACGATAGAAAATTGCTCTTGCTTCAAACAGTGAAGCCCAGCATTTCCTGATGTATTCGATTACTTCGTCATCTCCAGATACGTGCAAGAAAGTATCTTGTTGGCCTGCAAATGATGCTTCAGGCAAATCTTCTGCAGTTGCAGATGATCTGATTGCTACATCAGTGTCATCTTCACCAACTCTTTGACAAAGTTCATTATAATATTCACGAATGTACATGACTAAATCTTCTGGAATAGGAGATTCTACAATGATTTTTTTGATCTCTTCAGCAGCAGCTTGAAGAGCCTTAGTGTCATTAATGTCAGTTTCTTCAAGAATGCTCATTACTTTTCCATTAATTCCAGCCTCATCCATGAAATACTCATAAGCTTGTGCAGTTACTACAAAACCTGGTGGTACTGGAATGCCCGCCTGGGTTAATTCACCCAAATTAGCACCTTTTCCACCTGCAATTCCGATGTCGGATTTGGATAAATCCTCAAATTTTACAACATACATGAATAATAACCTCTTGGTTTGAAAATTATCTTACATTGACTAAGTCAATATTATAATTAGATATGTTTTTAACGTTTAAATATTTAATGAAAAAAAAGTTGTGGAAAAAAATTAGAAATTAAAAAAAAGAGAAATAAGATTAATTAAATAATAATCTATTTAATTAATTCTGCGCCTTTGTCAACAACAATTTTGCATGGAACCGGCATTTTCATGCCTGCTCTTTTCAATGCAACTTTAGCTTGTTCAAAGTTCTTTTCCTGACAATCGATAGTGATGATTCTTTGATCTTTTTTGACGATAGCTTCAACGGAAATAGGTTTACCGAAAGCGTTTCTCATTCCGCTTTGTACCCTATCTGCTCCTGCACCGGTTGCCATTGGGTTTTCCCTTACGATTTGGTGAGGGTATACTCTTAATTTTAAGTGGTATCCCATTCTTCCAGCAGCTCTTTGCATTAATCTGTTAGAAGCAACCCTAGCTGCTTCTAATGAATTGTGTCTTATTTGAGCCGGTTTTTTAACAGCTAAACTTAATGAAACTGGAAATTCTTCTTTTAAGTTACCCATATCATATTGTACAATTCTTGAATTTGGGTTTTTTCTAATATATTCTCTTCTTGTATAAGCACGAACCATAATTATTCCTCCGAAATAAACATAAAATGTTTTAATTAAAGATAGCTAAAAATAGTGAATTTTACAATAATAGCTATATAAAAATTATATCATAATATAATAGAATACTTAAATATATTAATTAAGTTATTAATAAAGGTTACCATATTTTTGAAATTATGACCACAAAAATATTTTATGATAATAAATAATATACTATATATTATGAAGATTAATGGCGATCTCACTTTCATATATGCTGATGAAAAAAATGCAAAACTAGTTTTTGAATCACTCGATGTCGATAATGAAAATTTTTTAGAGTCTAAATTAAATGACAATGAAATCGAATATAACGTCAGTAGTGAAAAATTAGGTACATTTTTAGCAACGGTTGACGATTTAATCGCTTCAGAAATCGTTGTTGAAAAAATAATTGAAAAAACTAAACAATGAAAAGTTTTATATAACTAAAAAAAAATATATTAAAATTAATATATATTAATTCGTTATGAGTGTGTAATTTATGGAATGCTATTATCATCCTGACAGAGACGGCACAGACACATGTGCCATATGTGGAAAATCAATCTGCAAAGAATGTGGATTAGAAATCGCTGGTAAAATTTACTGTAAAGAATGTTTAGAAAAAATTGTAGGTCTTGGAATTCAAGATAAAGTAGAATCTGCTCCTCAAGCAGCACCTGTTGTAGAACCTGTTACTCCAGAACCTCCAAGACTGGATAAGAAACCTGTTGATGAAAGTATTTATCAACCTCAAGTTGAGCAGGAAGCTTATGCACCGCAAGAAGAAGTGGCTCCGGCTCCTGAAATCAAGCAGATTCAAGATGATTCTCCATACAAAATCAGGGACAACATAGAATATGCAGGAGGCATGGAATCCTCCTATATTCAAGAAGAAGATATTCCTCAAATGGAAGAGAAACCTCAAAACGAATTTGAAGTTAAAGAAACTCCATCTGAAAGTTCACAAGAATTCATCTATCCTGATCACTCTTACGAACCACAAACAACAAGCGCAAGAGCTGAATTGGAAGACAAATATGAAAAATATCTAGATGATTTGTATTTCGATGAAAATGTTCCTTTAAATGAGCAATTGGCTAAAGATGAACAGGAATTCGGTTCATTGACTAAAAAGCCATACGCCCCAAAAGCTGAAGAATCACTTCTGAAAGAAAAGCCTAAAAAGGAAACTCCAGAAGAGATGGAAGCAAGAATCAGGGCGGAACTGATGGCTGAAAAAGACGGCGGCAAAAGAGGTTCCCGCAACATCCATAAATTGAATTATCAGGAAGAAAAAGAACCTATGAGCGCTGTTGACATCCTTCTAACAATTATTCTGATTATTGTTATCTTAGTTGTGCTTTACTACTTGATTTATGTGTTTGTATTGAATTCTACTTATCCGACATTTATGGATGCAATATACGCGCTTTCAAACCCTCAGAATGTAATTAATAATATTTTAAGCCCTCAATAATGAAAAACATTTTCATTATTGACTTTTTCTTTAAATTTTTCCAAACTGTCTTTGTTTTTATAAGCCAATACCCGGATATTTGACGGATATTTGTCAATATATTCGGAGATTATTTTTTTAGGAATCGGATTTTCTAGGATGCTCAACACTCTTTGGCGAAAATGAGATGAAAATCCGAATGAGATGGAATTTTCCAGACTTTCCAGATTATCATAAGGTCTGTTTTCAGCAATGCTTTTGGCCAATTTCTCATTGAACAGATTCAGATTGGACAGCTCCGTCAGCGAATAATTATTTGCCGTATCCAAAATACTTTCCTCATCACGGATGCCGTAGATTATTGAATTGTTTTTGATTTCCCTTTTCAATACTTCGATTGTTTTTTTAGGCATCATATCAGTTACTTCATCAAAATTATCTTTTTGAATGCTTTCACGGATTAATGTGCCGCTTACCCCTTCAATCCTTTCAACAAAAATGAATTTATCTGCATAATCAAAGCCGATTTTGGATAATGAATTTGAAAATGAGGTTATGACATAATTGTCTTCTTCAAGTTTTCCATTGAGAAGTATTTCATTGGTTGTTTTATCTATAACCTTATAGGGTTTTGAAGCTACATGATGTCCCCTGTTGATTCTTTTCAGTATTTCATCCATTCCCTCTACGGGCTTATAACCTCGAGGAATGTAATCCGTGTTTAAAGCCTGAAACATCTTACAGAGACATAATGAATACTGGCCTGATCCCATTATCCCCATTGGCGGACCTTCAACAACAATGTCGGCGCCAACAGAAATTGCAATTTCTGCCCTAACTTCCCTTGGCAGTATATATGGTATGCCCCTACCACTTCTCTCAAATAAGCCCGGTACAATAGCTACAAATAATGACTCAGGAAACATGCCTTTCGCAGTTTTCATGCAATGAAAATGACCGTTATGTAAAGGATTATACTCAGTGAAATCAGACACTAAAATCGCATCACATGATGAGTCGGAAATTTTACACTCACAATCCAAATCATCGTAAAATAATTCCATATCCCTTTTAAGAATATCGCGAACTAGAGACATAATAAAAAATTTGTCTTTGAAATTAAAAAAAGTTATCATTAAAAATATGAATATACAAATATTGAATTGACTAAGGTGATAATCATGGATTTGGTTTTAAAGAATTGTAGGTTAGTTGATAAAATCGGAGAATACCATATCGGAATTGAAGACGGCAAAATCAGAAATATTTCAAAAACACCCCTCAATGCCGACAATACTGTGGACATGAAAAATAACTACATATTCCCAGGATTTATTGACCCCCATATCCATTTCAGAGATCCTGGACTAACCCAAAAAGAAGATTTCAAAACAGGCAGTCAGGCTGCTGCAAATGGAGGTTTTACAACAGTTATCGACATGCCCAATACAGTTCCGAAAACAAATACCTACAAAGCCCTGAAAGAAAAGATTCAGATTGCCGAAGCCAAATCCGTCGTTAATTTTGAACTTCAGGCAGGGCACAATACTTTGGATGAGATGAAAAAAATGGTTGAACTGCATCCTGTCTCATTTAAGGTGTTCATGGATTTGGAAAGCGATGAAAGCCTGGAAAGGATATTCCATGATCTATCCCTTTTAAAGAAGAGCACTGATTACAACGGTCTTGTTGCCACACACTGTGAGAAAAAATCAATCGTTGAAAGTGAAACCGCAAAATTGAAGGAAAAAGAAGAAAATGAGGCTATTGACTATACTTATGCAAGACCTGCGCAATCTGAAGACGAATCTGTAAAGCAGGCCATTGACCTTGCCAGGGAAAATGATTTGCGATTACATATCTGCCATTTAAGCTCAAGCAAATCATTGAAGCAGGCGAAAAATGCAAGCAAAAGTATGCCAGTGAGTTGGGAATTCACACCACACCATTTATTGCTCGATAATTCTTCATACAATACATATGGAACACTCGTTAAAACCAACCCCCCACTCAGACCAAAGGAAAAAAGTGTGAGAATTGGCGATTTAGATGAAAAATCAATTATCGGAACCGATCATGCGCCGCACACACTTGAAGATAAGGCAAAAGGAACCTGGGACTCATCACCGGGAATACCAAACCTAGAAACAGTAGCCCCCCTGCTTTTAACTGAAGTGAACAAGGGAAATATCGACTTAAAAATAATTCCAAAAATTTTCAGCCAGAATGCCGCTGAAGTATACGGATTGGACAATAAAGGAAAAATAGAAATCGGATATGACGCCGATTTTACAATAATCGACCTGAAACGAGAAGGCAGATTCAATATTGAAGAGTTTAAAACAAAAGCAGAATACTCCCCATTCGACGGCTGGGAATACAAAGGACTTCCTGTAATGACAGTCGTTAATGGAAAAATAGTAATGAATAAAATATAACTAGTTTTTTATAAAAAGAGGCTGACTCATAATTTTTGTGTTTAAATTTTTTTCTTATTTTATTATCCTTTAATTTTATATATTAGGAAGTACAATCTATTATTAGAGTTAATTAACTTTTTGGTTGTGTTTTTTATGGTTTTGAGAGAAGATAAAATTGGTCAGCAATTATTAGTTCCTTTGGACTTAAGAGATTTGATTCCAAAAGATCATCCGTGTTATTTTATTCAAAATGTTGTTGATCAAATGGATTTTTCGAAAGTCGATGCAAATTATTGTTACAAAGCAGGT
>NZ_JAFQXT010000039.1 GCF_017406825.1 Methanobrevibacter sp. | reverse complement strand
GGCCTTGGCTCATGAACAAAAAGCTTCAAAGCATAGGTAATCAAATCCGCAAACAGCAATGCAACCAATGCAACAGCCGCAACTTTTTTTAAGGAATCATTACCTTTAATTCGAGCATATACTATAAGAACTATAAGTATTATCAATAACCAGATAAAACCTCCAAAATGAGTCATATAAGGCAATACCGCATCAAATAGAGGATTCTGCAGATTATGATTTATAAAATAGAATAGATCAACATTAAAAGACACGTTTTCACCTAGAAAAATAAGAAAAGCAGCAATTTAGCTGAGTAAATTACTGATTTGGTCTGTTGTTATTAAGCCTACAACTGTCATGTCGTCGTCAACGACAGGCAGGCATGAAATATCGAATTTGCGCATTTTACGGGAAATGTCCTCAATCGAATCGTCAGCTTTACAGTACTTGACCGTTGTAGTCATGATATCGTTCAGATGATTTGAATTCATGGCTATTGATTTGGATAAATCCCAGCTTGTAACAATGCCTATCAGCTTATTGTCGCCAGTGACGACAGGAATGTGGGTCACATGTTTTTCCAGCATCAGCTTGGCAGCATCCTGAACATTTGCTGTCGCCTTGATTGTTGCAATATTTTCCATCATCAAGTCCTCAACAATGCTTTCTGAGAGGAAATTGGCCAGAATGAAATTCAACTGTCCTTTTTCAAGCAGGAAAGCGTCATGCCCATAGTTGGATTTGATTTCTGAAAATGACACCTCAACATCATTGGCATTTAAGGCCGTGACGATATCTGTACTTTGCTCTGTCGGATATAGCCAGTCTGAATCGACGGAAAGCACTTCGACTTTCGCTTCAACGTTCTTCAATCCTTCTATCAATGAGTCGTTTACTGTCAGATCGAATAAATCAACTGCTTTTGTAATGTATAGATAGCTGTTAGCATCAAAACGCTTTACAAAGGATTCCCCCTGATATTTCAGGTAGCTTTCCACCTGGAAATCTACCGAGAAATCATAGCTTATTTCATCCTTGTCCTGAAGACCCCGTCCGAATTTGATGTCCATTGACTCGTCGCTTAAATAGGTAATGTGGGCAATCATACGTGCCAGGGATAATCCATTACGTGGAATCACGCCTGATTCATAGTAGTTTCCGCCTTTCCAATGAGGATCTGAAAAGATTGACTGGCGGCCCACCGCATTGAATGCTATTTGCTGTGGGGATGACAGCGCTGCAGTTGCGATTGGAACTGCCTTTTTCATCATTGTAGGATAACGCACCATCCATTCAAGAACCTGCATTCCGCCCATGGAACCTCCGATGACTGCAATAAGCTGGTTGATTTCAAATGACTCGACCAGTTTCTTTTGAACCTTGACCATGTCCGCAATGGTGATTACGGGAAAGTCAAGACCGTACTCCTTGCCTGTTTTTGGATTGATTGAACTGGGTCCGGTCGTTCCCTTGCATCCTCCTAAAACATTAGAACAGATGATGAAGTATTTTTCAGTGTCAAGCGCTTTTCCAGGACCTATTACAATCTCCCACCAACCGGGTTTCCTATCTCCCTCATGCCATCCTGCGGCATGAGCATCACCGGTGAGGGCATGGCAGACCAAAATGGCGTTGGATTTTTCTTTGTTAAGTTCGCCATATGTTTCATAAGCTACGCTGACATCTTCAATCTCTTCGCCACTATCCAACTTGATCGGTTCTGATATGTGGAAATATTTTGTCTCTACAATCCCAACAGATTCCTTATTCATCTAATGCCTCCAAATCCTTAACTTACGCATAGCCCCTTTTGCAGCTGCCTGTTCAGCCTCTTTTTTATTTTTTCCTCTTCCAACACCCATCTGCTTGCCGTCAACAAGGCATTCCATGATGAATGTTTTGTCATGGGGAACACCATATTCCTTCAATATCCTATATTCAATGCAAACCTCTTTCGCATCTCCATATTCCTTCATTTTGGATTTATAATCTTCAAAGAAAATCCGTTCCTGGTCAATGTATTTGAAAATCCAGTGTTCTACAAATTCCTTTGCAAAATCAATGCCCTGGTCTATGAGTATGGCGCCAAGGAATGATTCGAATAAGTCCGCAGTTACGGATATGACTTCGTTTTTTGTCAGGTTTGATTCTTCAATTGATATTTTCAGATATTCTTTTAGACCTAGTTTCTGGGAATAGTAGATTAGTGCATTCTGACATACGAAGTTTGATCTTTTCTTTGTCAATTCTCCCTCTTCATAATCGGGATATTTTTTATATAGATATTCTGATACGATTAGGCTCAAAACGGAATCTCCTAGAAATTCCAGCCTCTCATAATTGTAATCCAAATCATGAAGGGTGGCATATGACGAATGTGTGAATGCCACTTCATAGAGATGTTCATTTTCTGTCTCAATTCCAAATTTTTCAAATAAATTCATTTTCAAAGCCCATTAAAATATTAATATATTAATAAATATGACATTTTACTTATATATAATATTTTGTTATCAATAATACTTTTCAAATGCTCTCTCGCACTTTTCATATATATAGGGTATTCCAAAATTAGAATTAAAAAGGATTTGGTAATTATGATTGTAAATTGGCAAAAAGAAATGAGAAGAATCGACCCTGACATCAAGTTCAGAGCGCAGGGCGGATGGTTAAAAACAGTAGTTAAACTAGACAAGACAGTCAAAAACGGCTATTCATTGGTAGGGGATTTCGTGGAAGCCGGCGACTTTGATAAGGAATATGATGAAGGAATCTATCTTGACTGCAACAAAGAGGGAACCGCTAAAAAAACACAGCAGGACTACAGGCTGTTCAGATTTAGAGATGGGAAAGTGAGATTGCTTGATATGGTGATTGACGGCAAGCAAGGCTGGGCGGTTGATTTGTGGGATGCTTTGGAAGGAGAATTATGATATTAATCAGGATGCTCTCCTCTAAGCTTGAACCTTGAAAAACCTGTTTTCTGAATGTTTACCCTTGGATCAAGGAACTTGACTTCCTGAAGAAGGATAATTCTGTGTTCGAAATTGTTCGGCAAAGCAGTTCCCTTTCCGTCGACAATTCCTCTGAAGCTGACGGTGAACTCGCCGGTGTCTGCGATGTCCATGCCTAACTTTTCGCTTGAAAGCGCACCGTCAAAGAAGTCCTCTAAATCCATTGCCTCAAACGCCGGGGCAACATAACTTAGGGCCATCAGGCCGTTTTCCTTTTCACGAATTCTAACTCTTCTTTGGTCCAGTTCAATGCTTTCACCTGTTTTTTTGATTGTTATTCTGATTTTGTCTGAAAAATCGTTGCCTAACATGTTTTAACCTATGTGGCAAAATTCGCAGCATTCGCATGTCGGTTCGAAATATGAATCGTCAGGTTCCACAATTGCCTTTTGGGCATATAGTGTGATGTTGAATTTTGGAAGATACTCCTTACTGACCTCTTTTGTTATTGGGGATAATCCTCTGTAATATACTGGTCTGTAGCCGGTTTGTGAGATATCGAAATAGAATTTTTCACCGGTTGCGAATCTGTTGAAGTATTCTTCAAGGGCCAATGTTTCCTTTGGCGGAATTGAAAATGTGAATCCCATTGTGCCGTCACTTCTCTGTCTGATTCCGGCATTGGAAATGTCAACAGCCAATATATCGTCTTTTCCTCTTACAAAAACAACACAGTTTTCCAGGTTTACATCGTTTTCACGAGCAATATCATTTAAATCAGTCATCCTATTGACCTCCTTAAAAAAAATATGGTTAATACATTAAATTAATCTGTTTTGAAAAAAAAGTATTTGAAGGAAGATTATTTAATAATCTTCACTAATCTCTAACCGACTTACACTAGTCTTTGCCTAGTAGTTGGTTTTTTGTTTTGCCAGCTGTATCTTCTTAGTTTACTGGATTTACCGAAACCGCAAGAAGCACAGACTTTTTTACGAATGTGATAAGTGTTTTTACCACATCTTCTGCATCTGATATGGGTCTTTTTATTCTTTTTACCCATTGATGGAGTTCCCTTTGACATTGATACACCTCCTTAATTATCCTAAACAATATAATCTCGAAAATAATATTTATGGTGAAATGTAAACAATATTGTCTCCTCTAATGAGCACAACACCGAGTCTTCTAGTGACTTCTCCGTCTTGTAACTCTTCTGCATCATTAAGAACTAAGTTCATGTGTAAATCAAAGCTCTTAAGTATACCTCTAAATTCACGATCTCCTTTGAGTTTTATTAAAACTGGAGAGTCTACAGATTTTCCTAATGCGTCAAGTGGTCTTTGAACATTTTGTCCGCTCATTATATCACCTTATATTATTGTAAATTTTAGTTTTTCAATATGAATCGAGTAAAATACTCATAATGTAATCAAGTTAAGATAAGACGAAACCTAATTAAAACTAATACTTATAATTATAACTAACCTACTATATAAAGGTTACCTTAATTTAAAGAAAAATTAAGAAAAATCAAATATTATAATCGGGATTAATTGAAAAAATACTTTTCAAATGCTCTCCCACGCTTATTAAATTAGAATTACTACAAAAATATCCACACCCAACCATCACCGTGATATCAATGAGATTCAAACGCGACAAATATATCGACCTTCTAATGTACATACTGTCCCAGGCAGGCTATAAGCCAAGCTTCGGAAAAACTGTGCTTTGCAGCATATTGTATTTCATTGATTTCAATTATTACGAGCTTTACGGACAATTGCTGACAAATGAAACTTACATCAAGTCAAGAAGAGGAATCAGGCCACTTCATTTTAGGGAAATCACCCAATACCTGATAGACACCCATCAGCTTTTCTTCAAAAAGGAACCCTACTACAACAGGACACTGCACAAATACTACCCGCTGATCATACCCGACGTCAAATTCAGCCCGGAAGAACTTGAAATAATAGACAGCTGCATCGACAAACTGGCCAATAGCAACGCCCACTCAATAACCAGGTATGCGATTGGAGATCCTCCGATTATAATCGCCGATTTCGGTGAGGAAATTGATTTCAGATATGTTTTTTCAAGAAATGAAGAGTACTCCCTATTGACAAATAGATTTATTTAAGAGTAACACAAAATATTACTTAAAAAATAATATTGGGATACCATGGCGATTAAAGTTAAAAAAAGAAATTTCCTGAAAAAGAAGAAAATTAAAGAAATAAAAGAGGAATTAGGAGAGTATGGAGACTTGCTTCAGGGAAAAAAGAATGTTGAAATCCTCGAAGCCGAACCTAATTCATTTATCCTGGTTGATGGAGAACCATACATCATCATAATTGACAACAAACCATTCCCAACACTGAAGGCAGCCCTTAAAACAGATATTGAATCAAAAACAGTTACAGTGGACATGGGTGCCATCAGATTCGTAAGCAATGGTGCGGACATCATGAGTCCGGGAATTGTCGATGCCTCCGAAGGCGTTGAGCCTGGAGACATAGTCCTAATCATCGATGAAACCCATGGAAAACCGTTGGCTATCGGAATTAGCCTAATCAGTGGCGAGGAAATGGTTGCGAATGATTCCGGAAAGGCCGTTGAAACCAAACATTACGTCGGAGACGACATCTGGAACTTTGAGGTATGATAATATGGCCGAATTAAGATATAGGGCAGGAAAAATCAGAGACCCCGGAGTCCACAAGGTCGGAATCATAGCGCTCGGTTCACACCTGGAAAACCATGGCCCCGCACTGCCGATTGATACCGATGCCAAAATCGCGGCACACATCGCCTTCCAGTCATCCCTTCTCACAGGAGCCAAGTTTTTGGGAATAATATTTCCCGCCTATGAACTGGATACAATCGACCATGGAGTGCACGTTTCCCTTGAAGTGCTGAAAGAGAACGTCATCGATACGCTCAATCAGGCAAAGAAATTCCTTGACATTGAAAAGGTGGTTATCGTCAATGCCCATGGAGGAAACATTCCCTTAGTGACCGAATTATGGGACATTGAGGACAATACAGGCCTGTCAATAACATTCAACAACAAGGTAATCTCTTCTGAAGGCCCTCATGGCGGAAGCGGCGAGCTGTCAATGGCAAAGGTTCTGGGCATCGTCAATGATGATGAGGTCGCAAACCAGGCAAACGTTGACGAATATGAGGAAGTTGGCCTATACGGATTCAAACAGGCACGTGAAGATGACCCCAATATTGAAGAAGGCGCAATAGACGTTGAGGAAAACGGCGTCTATGTGGATGAAGAGTACGGAGAAAGACTCTTTAACCTGGCAATCAACTCCGTAGTATTCGACGTTGAAAAATTACTTGATTTTTAAAAAAAATATTAACCGGTGGTGGTTTCTATATTGGAATCGTCGCCACCATCACTGTCCCCATACTGGGGTATCTTCGGCTGGCACATTTGTATCAACTGCAGGTTCAGGATCAGCCGTAGTGGTTTCAATCTGTGAACTGTCATCCGAATAGTCATAATCCTGATAATCGTAATCCTGATAACCATAACTGTTATCTGTATCATCAGTAAGTGCGGTGAGGTTATCCAATATTCCTCCTGACTCACTTTCATTAGGTAAAATTGAAATTGGTCCTGTCATGGCTGCGAAAACGCTTGCAAGGCAAAATGCGAAAATCGCAATTACAAAAATCACCAATACTGTAGCTGATCTGCTTGTCACAATTAACACCTTTAAAATTAATTAAGTTTAATATGTTGGATTAGATATATAAATATATTGATACCATGAAAACTATTAGAAAACCCGTGCAGAGTGAAATAAATATCAAAAAATCCCAGTTCATATGCTGCCTTTATCCAACAGAAAACAAAAGGGAATCAAAAGAAATCATCCAAAGGATAAACAAGAAATATAACGACGCGACACATAACTGCACAGCATACATTGTCGAGGACGGAGAAGGATTTGACGATGACGGGGAACCTGGCGGAACCGCCGGAAAACCTATGATCAACGTTTTGAGGAAAAACGAACTTCACAATGTCACTGCAGTCGTCACAAGATACTTCGGCGGAATCAAGCTCGGCGCGGGAGGACTTGTAAGGGCATATTCAAAATCCGTGATGGAAGCCATCGGCGAGGCCGAAATCGTTGAGATTGAAGAGTATGACGTTTTTGAGATTATTTTTGAATACGGTGACATGAAACTGGTTGATACGGAAGTCAGAAACAACTCTCTTGAATCAATCGATAAGGATTACACAGATAAGGTATCATATCTTGTCGTGTCAAAAGACAGCAGAGACATAGAAAAGATATTTGAGAAATACTCAGATAAAATAAGCGTCCGCTTTAAAAATAAGCGGTTTTTGGAAAAAATTTAAAGTGAAGAACAATCATTGTTCTTCGAAATTTGCTGCAGGAACGCCACAGACAGGGCATTGGTAATCTTCCGGCAATTCATCTTCTTCTAAGACGAATCCGCAGACTTTACAAACGTAAGCCATATAATCACCTATTCCACTTTTTCAAACATGTCAGCGGTTGCTCCGCACATAGGACATTTGAAATCTTCTGGGAGTTCTTCGAATTCTTCGGTTGTGTAACCGCATAATTTACATTTAAATTTTGCCATTATTAACAATCTCCTTAATTTTTTTACTTATAATTATATAATAAGTTTGTGATATATAAAACTAATCTATTTTTTCAAACATTGCCTTTGCCATTCTGCATTTCGGACATTTGAATGATGAAGGCAAGTCCTCGAATTTGGTTCCGGCAGGAATGTTCAGGCCTTCCTCTATATTGTCCTCGTCAAAGGTATATCCGCAAATCTTACATTTATATAATGCCATTAAAAATTCTCCTTAAAACCTGTTTGGAACTTTCAAGTGGTTAGGAAGCGGTTTAATGCGTGCAGGTGTTCCGATAGCCAGATAGAATGGTGGAACTGAATGTATTACGATAGCTCCGGCGGCAACAATAGATCCTTCACCGATTTCAACGTTTGACAGGAATGTTGTGTTTCCTCCGATTGAAGCTCCGCGTCTGATTCTAGGTCCTTGAAGTTCATAGTTAATTCTTACAGGATATTTGTCATTTGTAAAACAAGCGCAAGGTCCGATAAATACATTATCCTCAATTACAGAATTTGTTGGGATATATACGTTGGACTGGATGCTGACATCGTTTCCAATGATAACGTCACCTTCGATGACAGTATTGGTTCCGATTAAAACGTCATCCCCGATATTGGTGTTTTCACGAATGACCACATTATGGCCGGTTCTGAAATTGTCTCCGATAACAACATCATTGTAGATGATTGAATTTGACCTGATTGTGTGGTTTTTACCTATCACCGGAGGTCTTGAGTTTGGAGTGTATTCGACACCGAACTGGATGTTTTGATCGGCCGGGAAGGTCAGCTCCGGTTTTGAATAATCCGGCTGGATAGATTCTCTTTCAATTGAAGGTTTTTCGTGAAGGACATTGATCGGTTCGTATGCTTCGGGCTGCACATAACCCTCGTCATGATAGACTGACCTTTTTACCTGAGTCGGTCTTGGAAGCTGACTGTAAACAAAGTCGTCTATAGTTCTTGAATCAGCACTGCGATTTTCATACTGATTTTCCTCCCGTCGAGGAGTGTATCTTTCCCGATTCCTTGCCCCATTATCATCAAGAGTTTGTGAAAACCTAACCATAATATCAAACCTTCATTTAAATAAATTTAATTTGTTAGTGAATTAATTTATATAATTAATTAGTATATATATTAGATGGTTTGAAAATGGGATTTTTGGCAAAAATTGGAGAGCATTAAAAAAATATGCGATGAATCACTGAGCAATACAATCTAAACCAGAAGCCTGAAAATACCTATGGCCAAAAGATGTGCCGGATAGAATATGTAGAAGAACCATTTGTTGAATGATGACTTGTTTCCGGCTTTTCCGTTATAAAGCATGAAAAACAACGGCACCAGAAATATGCCTATTTTGAAAAAGATAAAATTCATGGTGAATGCCGGCGCAAAGGGATCTGCAAAAAGCCTTACATTGAATATGTACAATAGCGCAACTATTGAAAATGCAAACCACATCCTTTTAGGGTTTTCCTTCAAAAAGTAGAAAATCAGGCATAAAAGAATCATGACATAATGCCAATTGCTGAATGATGATATCCAGAATATTGCAAGAGTAATTATCAATTTCAGATATTTGGATACGTTTACCCTGTCCCAGAGTATATTGTGCACAGCCCTAAAAAGAGAGTGAATATGACGCTGGTTTCATGTATCACCAAAACGGAATTCAAGCTGCTTATAAAGATGTTAGGCTCGATTAGAACCGCTCCTGCCTCCCTGTAAAACAGTGGGGTTGCCGGTCCTGAAAACAGCTGAAACGGCAGAAAGCTTTCAGTTCGATAAAATACGTAGGGGATGTATGATATCAGTTGAAAAATTCGAAACTTCATCAGAGTTCAGGCAATGGAAGTGTCTAAAAAGAGGGCGACTCAAAATTAATTATTTATTAAAAATTTTTTTGCATTAATTTTTATTATTTTCAGGTATTTTGTTTGTTGTTTTGGTGTATGAGTTCGTTTTGTATTGTTTCATTGTATATTCGTTTTAAATTGTGTG
>NZ_JAFQXT010000008.1 GCF_017406825.1 Methanobrevibacter sp. | reverse complement strand
TAATCCAAAATACATATTAGCAGACAGAGCATACAACACAGAACCCATCAGGAAATGCATAAACGAAGAAGCAAAAGCACAAGATCAAATACCACTAAAAACACGAGCAAAAACAGGACATTATCGGCTTGAAAGTAAAAATACATTCAACAAAGACATGTATTCAAGAAGAAATAATGTAGAATCAATATTTAGTGTAATAAAAAGAATATTCAACGGAACAAATAGAAGCAGGAGTCTACAATTATCAAATAAAGAAACAAAACTCAAAAACACAATTTACAACATCTATCGATCCGCTCAAATCCAAGAAAAATGAGGATTTCTACAAAGCCAAGTAATCTAAAAATAATAAAATCAATGTTTTATGTATAAAAATTAGTAGGAGATTACAACACCATTAATGTCGGAAACATCAACCCATGTTGATATGCCTTTGATTTCATATAATTCGCCGTTAATGAATTCATAAGAAATGTTCTTGTTATCGCTTACCAGGTGAATGTCATTGCCGTTAATCTGGTCTACCCTTTTGATGATTCCGCCGTATTCCTCGCTATCGGCCACGACTATATCTCCAACATGCACGTCATGGGTTTTATTAAATAACGCAAATTGTCCATCCTGCAGTGTTGGAAGCATGGATGTCCCGTCCACATAGACAATAACCGGTATCTGGTTCGGTCCTATGCTGGAATCGATATTGATTTCAACATCTTCCAGACCATACTGCTTGCAGATGTCTTCAATTCCATTTCTGTAGGATGTTATGTTTGTGCTTGTATCGTTCATGACTTCCAGGGTGTATCTGCAGATTTCATTGCTCAGGCCATTCTTGTCGACATTCGAAAAGGAAGTGGTTTCGACGGTCACGTTTTCCCCGTCATTGTAGATGTCAACGCTATTGTTGCCCAAAAGGGCAATTCCGCAAACTATAATTAAAATAAGTACAAGTACAGCTAAAATAATCTTTTTAGCCATTAGAATCACTCTTCCATAATGTTCAAGTCCATATTCAGGAGAGCCTTCATCGTTTCAATGTCGATTTGACCCGGAGCGGTCACGTCTGTTCCGGCGGCAAAAGTAATTGGTGAGTCGAATTTGGAGGCCATGACTCGGGTATAGCTTCCCAAATCACCCATTGAAATGGCTATTGTATTTTCACAGTGGGACAAAACAGCCAGCACTGTCAGGGTATCCTCCAGGTCCTGAGGCATGAAAGCGACTTTTGCGATGTCTCCCATTTCATGTTCCTTTTCGACAATGTACATTATTTCATTCAAATCAGGTGTCTTTTCAAAGTCATGGTAGGAAACAATGGTCTTGACGCCGGTTTCGTGGATTTTGGCAATGTATTCGTCATCGCTTTGCAGTTCAATGTCAACATAATCGGCAAGATCGCAGCATTCATATAAAATATTGATCCTTTCTTCTTCCGTGCCTTTAAATGAACCGCCTTCGGTGCTGATTCGATTGGTTGCAATCATTGGAAAGTTTATTTCTTCGATGGTATTCCTGATTTCACTGATATCAGGATTTTTAAGCGCGTCAATTCTAAACTCCAATATGTCGGCGCCTTTGTCAATGCAGTCCCTTGCAACTTCGATTACTTCCCCGCATTTTTCCTGAAAAATAGGAATTGCGATTTTTGTTTGTGAATACATTATTTTATAATATATTTATTACTAATTATTAAGTTTTTTTAAAACCTTTATATAAATTGAGAGACATATTATATATCAATAAAATTTATTAATTTTATTTATTTATTAAAATCGAATATACAAGGTGTTAATTTGAAAATTACTGCTATAGGAGCAGATATATCAAAAAATGATGTATCCTGCAGTTCTAAGCTAGTAGAAACTATTGAAAATAACCTTCAAACTGTTAAAAACTTAGGTGCAAGGGATGTGGCTTTAACAAATGTCACTGGTGATGATGTTGTCATCAGCGCATTTGTGGAAGATGATTTGCTTGAAAGTGTAAATGAAGGTATAGTGAATGTTTTGAAGATGAGTGCGGAAAATCTTGGGGATTTATCCGGAATTTCCAACAATCCTGAAAATGCCGGTGAAGGAATTTCCTATGCTGAAGCGGGCATACGTCCGGACAGGTATCCTGATGCCATCGTTTTGGGTTTTGATACATATGGTGGAGAGCCATTCGTGGCCGATGTTGCAAACTCAGCAATCGAAGCGGCAAAAGGAATGGCAAATTGTACAGATGTGTCTGATTACATCGAGCCAAAAATAAGAAAGATACCTGGAGTGGGATATGTCTCACCTGAAACCGATGATCCCGTTGTTGTGGCAACCGTTGAAAATATAGAATCCGTCGGTGTTATTGCAGGGGCAATGATTGGCGCTGCACTTGGAAACAAAAACGTTTACTTGGTTGAAAGAGGAACAACTTGTAATGTATTGCCCGGTAGCGTAATATTTTCGGCTACTGCTTTTATGAATGGAAATGTAATAGATTTAGCCGTTCCATTTGAAAATAAAACAAGAATATTAAGATAGGAGATAATTATGATTTTATTAAATGAAGATACAAAATGTTTAGTTCAAGGAATTACAGGTAAACAGGGTTCATTTCATACAGAACAGATGTTAAACTACAATACCAATATTGTAGCAGGTTTGACTCCGGGAAAAGGAGGTCAAGACTTTATGGGAGTCCCTATTTTCAACTCCATTGAAGAGGCAACAGAGGAAGTGGACATTAACTCTTCAATAATATTTGTTCCTGCAAGATTCGCAAAGGACGCGGCCTTTGAAGCAATCAGACACCTGGATTTGGTTGTTATAATTTCCGAACATATTCCGGTTCATGACAGCATGAAGATCATGGCATATGCAAAAGAGATGGATACAACTATTATCGGCCCAAATACTCCGGGAATCATCTCTCCTGGTGTCGGCAAGTTAGGCATCATGCCAACACACATATTTGCCGAAGGAAATGTCGGTGTAATCTCAAGAAGCGGTACATTGACATATGAGATTGCAAGCGAACTCACCAATGCGGGAATAGGCCAAAGTACTGCGGTCGGAATAGGTGGAGACCCTGTAACCGGAGACAATTATGTTGATATCCTGAAAAGGTTTGAAAAGGATGACCAAACCGATGCGGTCGTTTTGATTGGTGAAATTGGAGGAACCGCTGAAGAAAGGGCAGGCAAATATATTGCCGATGAAATGTCCAAACCTGTAGTGTCATATATTGCAGGAAGAACCGCACCGCCGGGCAAAAGAATGGGACATGCCGGAGCCATCATTCAAGGAAGTTCAGGTACTGTTGAAAGTAAAACCAAGGCTTTAAACGAAGCCGGTGTGGAAGTGGCTAAAAAACCATCAGAAATTGTAGGATTGCTTAGAAAGGTTATTTAGATGTCAAACCAGGAAATTATTGATAAATTACTCAACGGTGAAATGAAGCTTTATCAGGTCGATAAGGAAGTTTCAGCAAAAGAGGCAACCGACATTAGAAGAGAATTTCTAGAACAGAAATATGATTTGGAGTTGTCCAATATCTCAAATTATACTTTGGATATGGAAAGGGCTTCAGCAAGAAACATCGAAAACTCAATCGGTGTATTGCAATTGCCTATGGGTATTGCAGGGCCATTGAAAATCAATGGGCAATACTGCAATCGTGAAGTGTTCATCCCTCTTGCAACATCTGAAGGAGCATTGGTTGCATCAATTAATAGAGGTGCATCAACAATCACTGCTTCAGGAGGCGCAAATGCCAGGGTAGTGTCAGATATCATGACCAGAGCACCTGCAATCAAATGCGATGGCGTTAGCGATGCCTTAAAAATCAAACAATGGTTTGTCGATAATTTCACTGAGTTGAAAGAAATTGCCGAATCCACCACATCTCATGGCAAACTGATTAAAATTGATCCTATCTTAATCGTCGGAAGCTATGTCTATCCAAGATTCGTGTTCTCAACAGGAGACAGTATGGGAATGAACATGGTCACTATAGCTTCTGAAAAAATCCTAGAAAAATTAGCCGACGAAACCACAGCAACTCACATTGCGTTAAGCGGAAATGTCTGCGTTGATAAAAAACCCGCTGCCATAAACATTGTTGAAGGAAGAGGAAAGAGCGTTATAGCAGACATATTGATACCAAAGGATATTGTGGCTAAAAAACTTAAGACCACTGCCGAAGCAATCGTTGAAGTGAACACCGCCAAAAACCTAATAGGTTCAGCGGCAAGCGGTTCCATGGCATTCAATGCCCATTATGCAAATATGGTTGCAGCAATATTTCTGGCAACAGGACAGGATGCTGCCCATGTTGTTGAGGGATCTTTGGGAATTACAACTGCTGAAAACCGAGGAGGCGACTTATACTTCTCAGTGAACCTGCCTGACCTGCCTGTGGCAACTGTAGGTGGGGGAACAAGTCTGGAAGTCGCACAGGAAGGACTTAACATCCTCGGAGTTGCAGGTTCCAATCATGCAAAGGAATTTGCAGAAATAGTGGCATGTACAGTTCTGGCGGGAGAACTCTCACTTGTAGGTGCATTGGCTGCAGGACACCTCGCAAGAGCTCATCAGGAACTTGGAAGAGGATAGAATGAATGACCTTTTAGAGGAGTTATATCCTGAAATTACTCTGGAAACAGATGATTTGATAATGGAGATATCTGTTAAAAAGGATTATTCTCAAATAAAGGATTTGGATAAAAGAAAAGAAGAATTTATCAATGATTTAAAGGAGTTCATTAATGAGTTTAGTGAAACTCCCGAATCAAAGGAATTCATGGCTTTTTTTGATTAGTATTTTGAATCCAGTTTTTCAAATACTTTTTTAACGTTCACCTTTGTTTCAAAGCATCCGGTCTTTTCAAGCAAAACTCCTTGAGGGTAAAAGTCAGACAGTAGCATCATCATCTGGTTTAGGTCTTCATGACAGGCAACGCCAAGCACGGTCTGGAACTTGTTTTCCATCACTATCTTTTTTACGAAACTGGAACCTGGAACGATGTACATTTTATATCCTAATGGTTCCGCTTTTTTCTTTATTACACCGATTGAGCATAATCCGCATTCTGTGCAGTTCAACCCTTCCTTTTGAAGTGTTGCGGGACAGTCTTTATGCCTGAGGCAGTGAGGCAGAAATACCAATGTCTTTTCGGCGGGGATTTTCCTGTATTGCTCCTTATTCAAATCGTTTCTAACTTTAATTGCAACATCGTCGATTAGATTGTCGTCCAAATTCAAAAAGCGAGCTATTGTTTTAAGGGGAGAATATAACAGGTCAACTATATATAACAGGAATCTTGGAAATTTTATCTGATTCCTTTTGGCCATAATCAGCGCCAGGATCAGGAATATAATTATCAATAGGGCAATTATAATTATTAAAAAAACCACTAGCTGGCCTAAAAACATATAGATTGAGTTAAGCACCATCATTGTTCTTACCTAAAATTTTTCTATAGTGTAACTGTCAAATTCTTTATTTAATCTAATGCCTTTCGCTGTCTTTGTGATTTCAAGTCCGGATAGGCTGTCGCATGAACATAAAACATTCTGTTCGGGATGGGTTCCGGGGGTAATGTTGCAGTTGAGGTTTACCTGGTCCCCTATTGATATGACTGTTTCCAGACGTTTTGTTGAAGGATGGTCTTTGTTTAGGATTACGAGCGGCGAAGATTCCTCACGACTGAGATAAGCCTGTGATCTTATGGCGCGCTTATCCTTTTTGAAGTTTGATACTGCGATAATATCGTCTGATTCCAAAAATTGAACTATCTCTTCGTTGTCCTGTGTTGCGATAAACAGCATCTTGTTTTCATAGGCTACTTTAACGATACCAACCATTCCGGTTTCGCCTTCAAGAAACAGTATTTCATCATTTTCAAAATCAATGTTCATATTATCACAAAAAAATAAAAAAAGAGTAAATTATATTTACTCTGCAAGTTCTACATTGTCACTTTGACAGGACGGACAAACAACTTTTTTTCCGAGTCCTTTAAAGGAATTTCCACAGTCTTTACAACGATATTTTTTTGTTTTCAACTTTTTCAAATCGATATCGGCCATAGGCCCTCCACTTGAACACATTTTAAATCACCTGTTATATTATATATAACTGAATGTATTAATAAGTTTTAGTTTTGCAATCCTTTTCGGATTTCATTAATTTTTTCAAGGGTTTCGGCATCGTCTGTCAAATCAAATTTCAACTCCATAAAGTACAGCATCTGATTATATAGCTTGTTTTCCCCATATTCCTTAATGAATTCATCGATTGTTTCCAGAATGAAAGGATTCACTCCCAATTGAATGTTCTTGCTTTTGATTATGTCAATCGATTCCTTTAAAGATAAACTAATGTCATTTTTGGATTGGATGAACTTTATTTCCGCATATGCCAGCGGGCTTGCCTCGTATTCCATGCTGAAGATATACAGTGCCAGTGCGGTTTTCATGTCATTCTCCTCCACGTAGTAGTATCCGAGGTTCCTGTAACATCTTGCAATGTCTTGAGGGTAATAGGCGTATTTCAATGCATCGCAGGTGCGGATAAAGCTTTCATTCAACGTGTAGGTGTGAACTTTGTATATTTCCGTCAATTCAAGGATTATTCTTGCTGAAACTGGGTTGATTTTGATTGCTTTTTTTAGATACTCCTCTGCCTTATCGTATCTTTGTGATTCAAGAAGCAAAAATCCGTAAACATAATACAAATCAAGCAGGGGTTCGTTGTCGGGAATGTATCTCAATTCCTTTTTAAGGCCAATGTATTTTCTAAAGACTAGCTCCTCAAGGGGATTTGTGAAATAATGGTATTCGCTTACCGCATCATCCTCAAACATGTCCGGAAATGTTTGCATGAAATCATCTAATTTATCAAGAGGGGTTTCGTAATTTCCGTTTTCTATATCTGGATAAATGTCATTTAAAATGTCCATTATCGGATTTTCCTTTGAGGAAATTTCTATGAATTCCTGTTTTTCATCTTCACTTAAGCAGTCCCACATCAGTCTGGAGATTTCTCTGATTATCTCTTTGCTGTAGGGATGGTCCTTATAGACCTCTATCTGTGATGACAGGTATTGCCTGTTCAAATCCTTGTTGGATCCTAGGTTGGATTTAATTTCTTTTATAATCTCTTCGTACATTAACACACCTAAAGTTACTTTAATGGGTAATATTTTTATATTACCTCTTACCTATCTTATAGTGTATAAAAACTTAGTTTTATATTTTATTTAAAAAAATTTTAAGGTGATTATTAAATGGCAAATCAACCAATATTTATCCTTCCCGAAGGAACTGAAAGATATTCAAAAAGAGATGCTTTAAGAATGAATATCACAGCCGCCAAAGTATTGTCCGGCATAGTAAGAACCACACTCGGTCCTAAAGGAATGGACAAAATGTTAGTTACCTCATTAGGTGATGTTACTGTCACCAACGATGGCGCAACCATCATGAGGGAAATGGAAATCAACCAACCTGCAGCCAGAATGCTTGTTGAAACAGCTAAAAAACAGGAAGAAATCGTTGGAGACGGTACCACTTCTGTTGTTGTTATTGCAGGTGAATTATTAGCTAAAGCTGAAGAGTTATTGGAAGACGGCATTGCAACATCAATTGTTGTAAAAGGATACAGGAATGCAACCAAAAAAGCAGTCGAACTCATAAAAGACATTGCAATTGATGCAGATGACAAGGAAACTCTTAAAAAGGTGGCTGTCACTGCAATGAGTGGAAAAGGTTCAGACTATGCAAAAGAACACTTGGCAGATCTTGTTGTTGAAGCAGCATTAAGAATCAAGGAAGACGGAAAATCCGACATCGACAACATTAACATCCAAAGGGTTTCAGGTGATTCCGTAGAGGATTCCTTCCTCGCAGAAGGAATAATTATCGATAAAGCTCCTTTATCCAAAAACATGCCTAAAGATGTTAAGGATGCAAAGATTGCAATCATGAAATATCCTATAGAATTAAAAGACATTAATACTGATACCAAAATTGACATAACCAGTCCTGACCAATTCGAAGCGTTCCTCAAACAGGAAGAGGACATGATCAAGGAGTTAGTCAACAAAATCATCGACTCCGGCGCAAATGTTTTATTCTGTCAGAAAGGAATTGACGACATGGCAGAACACTACCTTAAAAAAGCAGGAATCATGGCTTTCAAACGTGTTAAAAAATCAGATATGGAAAGAATCCAAAAAGCAACTGGAGCTAAGCTTGTAACCGACATTGAAGACTTGTCAGAAGAAAAATTAGGTTACGCAGGCCACGTTTATCTCGATAAAATCTTCGACCATGAATTGACCTTAATTGAAGAATGTGAAAATCCAAAGGCTTCCTCAATTGTCTTAAGGGGAAGTACCCGTTATGTCACAGAACAAATCGCAAGGGCTCTTGACGATGCATTAGGCGTAGTTGCAGCAACCATTGAAGAAGGAAAAGTTCTCATTGGTGGAGGAGCTTGTGAAATTGATTTAATCAAACAGTTAAGGGAGTATGGTGAATCCGTAAGTGGAAGAGAGCAGTTAGCTATCTTAAAATATGCTGAAGCTCTTGAAGTCATTCCTAGAACCCTGATTGAAAATGCGGGTCTGGACACCATTAACCTGATTGCTGATTTGAAAGCCGCTCACGAAGACTCTCCATTCATTGGAATCAATGTATTCGAAGGCAAAGTGGTTGACATGAAAGATGCTGGCGTCATTGAACCTTTAAGGGTAAAAATCCAGGCTCTACAGTCCGCCAGTGAAGCTACCGAAATGATCTTGCGTATTGATGATATGATTGCAGCAAGAAATGCATTGAATTCAACCGGACCTGATGAGTCAGGTAATGATGACAGCGGTATGCCTCCAATGCCTGGCGGCATGGGTGGTATGGGCGGAATGCCCCCAATGATGTAAAATTTTAAAAAATTTTACACCCTTTTTCTTTTTTTTAATTTTCGTGCTTATTTTTTGAAATGCTTAATTAAATGCATTGTTTTTTGTTCTAACTGGAATTTAATTGGTTTTTGTGAAAAATTTAATTTTAGACTGTGACCCTTTATATATTATAATATATAAGGTAATCGTTTTAGTATATATATAATGAAGTTAATTTAAAAATGATTTCATTTCATTAAATCCTTTTAAAAGCCAATTCAATAAGAATTCCATTTTATACTTAATTTTTGTGAAGTTTCAGTTTTATTTTTTAAAATCAAACTCATTTAATTGGATTTAGCAAATAAAAAGGTTTATATAAGATATTTTTAATAAATATATGTTATAGTGAGCTTTTAGACTCACGTTCAATAAAATTGTTATGGAGGTAAATTATTTTGAACAAAAAAATATTACTCACTTTCCTGATATTGTTCACTGTTGCAGCATCAATCAGTGCCGTTTCAGCAAGTGATGTTAATGTTACAGATTCCTATACTACTAGCTTAGTAGATGTTACCTCAGATGTATCAGTCCCACTGGAGAATTCAGCTGATTCATCAGGTCTTTCTGTATCAAGTGATTCAAACGTTGATAATGATTCATCTAAAGTTTCTCTATCAAGTGACGAAGTTTTAGAATCTGAAGATTCAAATACTTTATCAACTAATAATAACTCAGACAGTGATCCTCTTTACAGTAGTGATAACGGGAGTACTATCCTTTCATCAGGCGATGAAATAGTTAGTATTAATTCTTCATCAACAGTATCTAAGACAATCACTGCAAAAGATTACACTAAATATTATAAAGGAAGCACTCAATATACTGCAACTTTCTTAGATGCCAACGGTAATCCGTTAGCAAATGCTAATGTTAAGATTACTGTTAACGGTGTTACATACACCAAAAAAACAGATTCAAAAGGGGTGGCTTCTTTAGCGATTGATTTAAAACCAGGAACTTATAAGGTTACCGCAGTTAACCCTGAAACTGGTTATACACTAACAACTACATTTAGAATATTATCTACTATTACTGCCAGCAATGTCAACAAGGTTTATACTGACGGAAAGAAATTCACCGCGACATTCTATAAAAGTAATGGTAAAGTATTGGCGAATAAATATATCAAATTCAAACTCAACGGTAGAACTTATAACGTAAAAACCAATTCAAAAGGTGTGGCAAGCTTATCCTTACTCACTCTTGGCGTTGGAACTCATAAGATTGTTTCATACAATACTGACGGCTTGTACCAAACAAATACAATCAAGGTGGTCAGGTCAACCACAACTTCACTCACCACCAATCCATATGTTTTCCTTAAAAGCAATTCAAAAGTTATTAAGGTCAAATTGCTTAATAAATTCGGATATGCTCCTGGAAAAGGAAAGGTAATCACATTTAAAGTGAATGGTAAGACTTATTCAGCAACTACAAATGCTTATGGTGTTGCAAAACTCAAATTGCCGTCTTTAAGCGTAGGAACATATACTGTGGTATACAGATTTGCAGGAAATAATTTCTATAAGGCATCCAGTGCCAAAAATACTGTAACAGTAATTGCAAAAAACAACCCTGTTTTGACAGTGAAAAGTACAACCACATTTGGTCATGGTGCAAACACTCCATTCAAAGTCGCTTTGACTGCAGACGGTATTCCTATACCTAATAAGACCATTAAATTCACAGTCAACGGCAAGACATATACCAAAACTACAAATGCCAATGGTATTGCATCCCTAACCATTAATCTGCCTATTGGCAAATACACTGTAACATACAAAAGTCAAGGTGTATCCAATAAGCTCAGTTCAAAAACAGGTTCAACTGCTATTACAGTTAAGGAAAGGTCCCCTACCAAAATAACATGGAAAAGCGGAACTTCCTTCTATCAGGGTTCACAAACATTTAAGGTTTTGCTGCAGGATTCCAATAATAAGGCATTGTCCGGCAAAACTGTGAAAATGGTTGTAAATTCAAAGACATATACCGCTACAACTGATTCAAATGGTTATGCACAGTTTAAAGTGAATGTAGGTGCAGGCAATTCCACTGTCACATTCAAATATGAAGCAAGCGGTGACAATGACAATGCTCCAAGTTCAGGATCTGCAAAGATTTCCGTTGCCAGAAAAGCGGCCAGCGGATACGGATACTGGCTGTTCGGAGCCAACATGAAAAAGGTTAATCTGAATACCCTGGCTTCCAAGGGAACCACTGACATATTCCTGAATTATTATGCAATCACCCTTCACGGCAAATCCGCTGTCGAATCATGGATTGCAAGTGCCAATAAGGTGGGAATCAATGTTCATATATGGATGCAGACTTTCTATGATGGCGGATGGATTAATCCTGTTTCAAATGGAAAGGCAAATACCGCTTTATTTAAACAGATAATTAATGAGGCTCTAGGCTATGCTAAAATCAAAGGAGTTGCAGGTATTCATTTTGATTACATGAGATATCCTGGAACAGCTTATAAAACCAGTGGCGGAACAGCTGCCATTACCCAATTTGCAAAGCAGGCATGCGAAGCCCTTCATGATTATGATCCAAATCTTATCGTGTCATGTGCATTGATGCCAGAAACAACCAGTAATACATACTATTACGGTCAGGACATGGCTCAAATCAGTAAATATATGGATGTTGTGATTCCAATGATTTATAAAGGAAACTATGGAAAATCAACTTCCTGGATTAAGACAACCACCAAATGGTTCGTCGACAATTCAAACGGTGCTCAGGTTTGGGCAGGTTTGCAGGGATATAAATCCGACAGTAATACTGCAAAATTATCCCTTTCCGAGATAACTCAAGACTCACAGAATGCGCGTAACGGTGGAGGTGCTGGAGTAGTCATATTCAGATGGGAATTGTCAAATCTTGTTGATTTCGCTTCCCTGAAGGCTTCTTCAACCGCTACTTCTGATTCAGGCACTGTCTCCACTTCCGCAGGTAAAACAATATCAATTAAGGATATCATTACCGGTTCCACTAACCTGAAAAATTATTACCAGAATAATGATGCCCTTCCTGCAACAGTTACCGCAGGCGGAGTCACATTCAAGTTACCGGAATTCCTGTATCTGATGAGTCAGGCAATATATCAAATCGGAAATTCCAACATGAAGGATATAACCTATATTACTGGCGTATCTGAACCTTCATCTCCTTCAGGAGATTCAGTTAATATGCAGGTCACTACAGATAATTATATTGATTGGGCTCAAAGGGTTGCCAACTTCATAGTCGAGTATAAGCAGGCCCCTAACTATGCAACCGTTTCAGAAAAGAAAGTCATCTACTCTGAAGTGGTGGATGCGTTCTCACGTATTCTGGCATGGTACGGAAACTATAACAATCAGTTGCCTAATTATGTGACTGTCACCACAAGTGGCGGCAGCAGTGACAGCAGCAGTGCATCTGTAACTGGCAAAGGTATCAATGAAGTGAATACCGAAACTAGCTTAAGCAAATACCTTCAGGCCACAACCAATTGTCAAGTTAAGAATTCCGACATTGTGAATAAGGCTAAAGATTTAACCAAAGGTTTGACTTCAGAGTTAAGTAAAGCAAAAGCAATCTATAACTATGTTAGGGATGAAATATCCTACAGTTTCTATTACAATACTAAAAACGGTGCTGTAGGAACATTAAATGCCGGTTCAGGTAATTGTGTGGACCAGGCGCACTTGGTTATTGCATTGTTCAGGGCAGCAGGCCTTGAAGCAAGATACGTGCACGGTACATGTAAGTTTTCAAGCGGAAGTACCTATGGTCACGTATGGGCTCAGGTATTGGTAGGCAACACTTGGTATGTTGCTGATCCGACAAGCAGCAGAAACTCTTTAGGAACAATAAATAATTGGAATACAAATTCATTTACCTTAAACGGTATCTATGCTAGTTTGTCATTCTAATTACTTTTTTTATTTTTTTTCAAGTTTTTATTTAGGTTTACCAAAACTCTTTTATACTCTTAACAACAAAAATCTAAGTAAGATATTATCAGGTGACTTTCATGGCTGAAGCTAAAATTAGTGAAAATATCGAAGAATATTTGGAAGTTCTATATCGTAATGGAAGCAACAGAGAACAAGTCTCTACAACACAATTATCTAAAGATTTGGGCATTGCTCCGGGTAGTGTTACTCAGATGCTTAAGAAATTGGAGGATTTGGGTTATATTGAATATACTCCATATAAGGGCGCTACCTTAACCGATGAAGGAATGAAAATAGCTCAAAAAATAACAAGAAAACACAGAATTCTCGAAAAGTTCTTATCAGATATCCTAAAAATCAAAGAGGAAAATATTCATGAGCAAGCCTGTGAAATGGAACATTCATTGTCCGATGAAGCTGAAAGAGCATTATGTACAATGTTAAAAAATCCTGACTTATGTCCTGATGAAAAATTGATTCCTGCCTGCGATTTTGAGTTTAGCAGTTGCCAGGAATGCTTTTCACAAAAAGACTTTGACCAGGTCATCAACAGAAAATTTAATCTGTTGTCTGTTTCCGAATTAAATGTGAAATCTGAAGGAACAATCTCATTCATTCGTGGAGACAACGATCTTTTGGATGAAATCACAAAAGCCGGAATTAAGGTTGGTCAACATCTCCAGTATGAATTGGCTGAAAATGATATCGATAACAATTATCTGGTTTTTGTTGACGGTGAAGAGTTAAACATCACTGCCGAAATGGCTAATAATATTTTTATTAGGGTTTAACTTTCTCATTCTTTTTTTTACAAAAATTTTATATAATATTTGCTTCAAAATTATATGCATTAAATATAACTTATTTCTTTTTACGGTGTTTTAATGCGCGGGAATTTATCTAATGGCATTGTTTCAATTAAAATTGAAGAAGGAAGTAAAAGGCCTATAGCTTTGCATGAGAAAAGTAAGTTCGGCAAAATCGAAGCCGATTTCTTGCATCTTTCATTGATTGAGGCCTGCTATCTGCAGGAAAAGGGTCGTTTGAATATCTATGAGGATGATGTGGAGTGCAGCGTGGGCTATTTGATTGACCTTATCAAACAGGAAGAGCTTTACGGCAAATATGTTGTCTTCCGTGATTTGAAAGACCGCGGTTTTGTTATCAAGACAGGATTTAAATATGGTTCAGAATTCAGATTGTATAATCGTGGAGGAGGTCCCGGCGAAGGGCACTCCGATTATCTGGTCAAAATCATTTTTGAAAACTATGATATAAATGCGCTTGACTTTGCAAGTTATGTGAGAGTTTCCCATGGTGTTAACAAAAAACTTCTTTTGGCAATTGTGGATGAGGATTTTGACATAACATACTATAATGTGGAATGGACAAGACCATAAGTTTAATTAAAGAAATCGTTTATATTTTAATATGATTTTATATTAATGATTATAATTCTTAACAATCAATTTAATTTAATAGCATTAATGGTGATAGAATGGCAGATTTAATTAATCCATGGGCATCATTCAGCCTCGATTATGACAAGTTAGTTAATCAATTCGGAATAGGCAAAATTTCCGATATCATAAATGATGTGGAAAACCCTCAAAAGTTAATGAAAAGGGGAGTAATTTTCGGACACAGGGAATTTGATGAAATCGTTAAATTAATCAATCAAAACAAGGAATTTGCAGTTGTATCAGGTATGATGCCAAGTGGCCAGATGCATATTGGTCATAAGATGGTCGTCGACCAGCTTAAATGGTATCAGGACATGGGTGCAATGCTTTCATTGCCAATTGCAGATTTGGAGGCTTATGCAGCACGTGACATGAGCTTTGAAAAAGGCCGCGAGATTGCAGTCAACGAATATCTGACAAACTGGATTGCATTGGGCCTTGACCTTGAAAAGGACAATGTCAACGTTTATCTGCAGTCCCAAAACAATCTGTTGAAGAATTTGGCTTTCAAGGCTTCAATCAAAACAAACTTCAGTCAGCTCAAAGCCATCTACGGATTTGAAAATTCAACAAACATCGCCCATGTGCAGGCACCACTATTCCAGGTTGCCGATATCTTGCTTCCGCAGATTGAAGAGTTCGGAGGTCCGAAAAAGGTAGTGGTTCCGGTAGGAATAGACCAGGATCCCCATATCAGATTAACAAGGGACATCGCCCACAAGCTCCATGAAGATGAAGGATTCATATCCCCTGCTTCCACCTATCACAGGTTCCTGACAGGACTTACAGGAGATAAGATGAGCAGCTCCAAACCGGCAACAGCAATCTATCTGAATGACGATACAAAGACAGCGGTCAAAAAAGTCAAATCCGCCAAGACAGGCGGAAGGGAAACCCTGAAGGAACAGGAAGAGCTGGGCGGAGAAGTTGATAAATGCGTAATATATGAGATGTTGCTGTATCACTTTATTGATGATGATTCTGAACTTGAAAAAATCAGAAGCGAATGTTTGAGCGGAACATTGCGCTGCGGCGAGTGTAAGGTCAGAACAGCAGAGCTGATGGAAAAGTTCATGGATGACCTGCACGAAAAACAGGTTGAAGCGGCTGAAATCGCTAAAACATTGATATAATGTTAAATGAAGTTAAATCGGCATTCACTGAAAATAAGGTGGCCATCCTATCGGCAGTAGCCATTCTTTTCGTTTCCATGGTTTTAGGTTATCTATTTGAACCTTACCTGTATGATTTTTTAAATCCGGTTACCGAGGACTTGACCCACAGGGTGCAAACCGGAGTTGTCACACTAACCTTCCAAAGCATATTCCTCAACAATATTCAGATTGTCCTGACAATGTTCATTTACGGCATTCTGTTCTGCCTTTCGGCGGCGGTATTGGCTTTCAACGGTTTGTTTGTAGGCTATTATGTGGCAACAACTGATGACCTGTTCCAGACACTGCTTTTGATAATTCCTCACGGCATTTTTGAGTTTTCCTCATGCATTCTGGCCTGCGCATCAGGTTTTGTTTTGTTCAATTTCCTTTACCGGTTCCTTAAAACAATAAATAAGCAGGATGACGGGTCGGTTAGGGAGATTTTGTCAGTGTCATTTGCCGAAGGTTTCGATAAATTAAAGCAAGCCATAATTTTGCTTGTAATCGCTTCAATCCTGATGGCGATTGCAGGTTTTGTTGAGGCTTATTTAACGCTTCCGATTGCGGAATTCTTATATTCGATTTTAAGTTAAATTTTTATAGAATAATTAAAATAATATATGTAGTGATTTTATGATAAGATGTGTTTCATGTGGACAAGAATACGACGACGATGAAGTAATCTACACCTGTGAAAAGTGTGGATCAGTACTTGAACTCGTCAATGAGATTGATGTTTCAAAAGACATTTTTGATGGTAGAAAAGATAATTTATGGAAATTCAAGGAATGCATTCCTGTAGACGAATCAAAAATTGTTTCACTTGACGAAGGAGGAACCCCATTCTGCAAATGTGACAAGTTAGGTGAGGAACTTGGAGTGAACCTATACGTTAAGGTGGAAGGTTCCAACCCAACAGGAAGTTTCAAAGACCGTGGAATGACCGTTGGAATGACAAAAGCAATGGAATTGGGAGTTCATACTGTAGGTTGTGCTTCAACAGGAAATACCTCCGCATCACTTTCAGCTTATGCTGCACGTGCGGGATTACGTTGTATCGTATTTTTACCGTCAGGTAAAGTTGCACTTGGAAAACTGGCGCAGGCCATGTTCCATGGTGCTGAAGTAATGTCCATTAACGGAAACTTCGATGAAGCGCTTGAAGCGATGACAGCTCTTGCATTGGAAAAACATCTTTACTTACTGAATTCAATCAACCCTTACAGATTGGAAGGACAAAAGACCATAGGTTATGAAATTGTCCGCGACCTGGGCTGGCAGGCTCCTGACAGAATTGTCCTGCCTGTAGGTAATGCGGGAAATATTTCAGCTATCTGGAAAGGGGTTAAGGAATTTTATGACGCAGGCTTCATTAAAGACTTGCCGATGATGACTGGTATTCAGGCAGAAGGAGCATGTCCTGTCACAAATGCATTCAAAAAAGGAGAAAGACGCGTCGTGCCTGTAGAGAATCCTGAAACAATTGCAACCGCAATACGTATTGGTGCTCCGGTCAGTGACATAAAAGCTTTGAATGCAATCTATGATTCAAACGGTTATTCCGAAACCGTAACCGATGAGGAAATCCTTGATGCACAAAAATTACTTGCAAGAACAGAGGGTATTGGTGTCGAACCTGCTTCAGCAGCTTCAATTGCAGGTCTTAAAAAGCTTGTTGATGCTGGTGTAGTCGATAAGGGAGAAACCATAACCTGTGTAGTTACCGGACACTTGCTTAAAGATCCTAATACTGCCATTGATGCATGCACTCAACCTACACAGGTCGATGCAGATATAGACACTTTAAGAGAGATTTTAATGAACAAATAAATTTTGCTTTAAATCTCTTTTAATTTAAATTTTTTCTTTTAATTCTTTTGTATTCGAACAAAATTTTTACTTTTTTTATTTAAGGTAATGTATGAAAAACATTTTTAAATATATTAATTTCACTATTCATGTTAAAATATCATGGTTAGTTTTGTTGAAATTATTGAAAATCACCGATGTAAAACCAATAGATTTATATATAAGCAAATTAAAACTATTATTAACAAATTAAATGAGGTGTATAATATGAGTGAATTACCAATTGCTCCTGTAGGCAGAATCCTAAAAAATGCTGGTGCACAAAGAGTAAGTGATGACGCAAAAATCGCTTTAACCGAAGCTATCGAAGATTGCGGTAACGAAATCGCTCAAAAAGCTGTCGGATTTGCTCGCCACGCTGGTAGGAAAACTGTAAAAGCAGAAGACATTAAATTAGCAATCAAATAGATTTGCTGATGATCTTTAAATAATAGTAATTTAAAATTACTATCTTTTTTTTATTTTTTCGTGATTTGATTTTTTTTAATTTATTTTCCCTGAAATTGACCTATTTTCACAAACATTTATATACTATACTGACCAATTTAATATTGTCTAGTTCTCTAGAATTATTTCATTGATTACTAAATTTTTATTTTTAGTTTTGCTAAAAATTATATGAAATTCAGAAGTATTTATATTGAAAGTCTAATCCCTCTTATTTTTTTCCAATGGGATTATATTTAGTGATATATGAATTATTCAAGAATTAGTATTATTAAAAACTATATTAAATTATTCATCTATTGGATAATTTGGGTAATTTCTATAGTTAAATAATAACTATATATAATTACAATATTATGATTCGAATTGGATTATAATACCGATGGATGGCATAGCCAGATGAAAAAGGAGGTATATAATATGGCAAACATTTATGTAAAATTTGACACACCTGAAGAATTAGCTAAACAAGCTGAAGAAGCATTAGAAACCGCACAAGCTACTGGTAAAGTAGCAAAAGGTACTAACGAAGTAACCAAATTCATCGAAAGAGGAGATGC
>NZ_JAFQXT010000038.1 GCF_017406825.1 Methanobrevibacter sp. | reverse complement strand
TCTGGAGGATTTGAACAATATTTTTTGAGAGATATATGCCGCCATATAAGTGTCTCCACATCCTGTTGTGTCAACAACATTGTCGCATTTTACAGCATCAATTTTAATTTCACCATCCGAAACAATTCTTGATCCGTTACTTCCATCAGTTATGACTATCTCATCCACATCATAGTTCAAACCAATGATGTTTTCTTCAGCCTCATCCAAAAATATTGTATTGACACCTGATAAAATGCCTGTTAACTCATCGAACTTGTCTAATTTTATAGTGTAATTATCATTTACTTGATTGTTTTTGACTCTTAAAAAACCCTGTACGGAAATAAAGATTGGAACATCAAAACTTTTTAGATATTCGATTGTTTCAGGAGGAAAATCATACCTGTTCAGTGGATTAATCACAAACCCGTCAATGTTATCGGGTAAAATTCCATCTAAATCGGAAGGTAAAATTGGAATATCGGCAAAATTACTTAACTGATTCCTGATATCTGGATTATCCTCAAAAGGATACTCGTTTATGAAAAAATGAGTGTCTTCCTTTTTAATCACACTTACCTTATTGGAGTTGGGAAACTCATTAGCCATGTTTTCGTCTGCACAGTTTACAATAGCCTGATAATCGCTGTAAAACTCCTCAAAAACGAATGACTGATAGTAAGTTGCACCACCCACTTTAAAATACTCCTCATCCTTGATGATAATTGCATCTCTTGTTACAGGACCAATAATAACTAATGTCATGATTATCGCTACTCAAATTCAATAGTGATGTCTACAACATGATACCTGTTGGAAATGTTGTAAATCTCTTTTTTAATTTCGGCTACATCCTTTCCAAAATCAACATCGACCTTTAATGTCATGACTGAATCAATGCCGTCCAAAGACCAGATATGAAAATCATCAATCATGTTAACACCCTCGATTGCCTCAATTGATTGTCTGAATTCACGAACGTCAAAATTATCAGGCGTCTTTTGAAGCAGCACTTCAACTGACTTATACAAATTCCTTCCAAGGTTGAATATCAACCATAATGCAATGCCTATTGAAACGAAAGGATCCAAATATGGCGCACCGTCCCAAAACATTAAAACCAGACTCAATATCAAAATGGCCACCCATTCAAAGACATCCCCTAATTGATGGAAGAGGATTGCTTTTTCATTGAATGTTTCACCCCTATGAAGCCTGTAAACAGAAATCGATTTGAATATTATACCTATGACTGCGATAATCAACATGCCCTCAGCATCAACACCCTCAGGGGCGAATAATCTTGGAATTGCTTCCTGAAGAATGACAAATGCCATAATTATTACAAAAACTGAGATTATTACAGCTCCGAGAATGGAAAATCTCTGATAACCATAAGAGTACTTGTCTGTTGAGTCCTTCTGGGCAACATGTTCCAAAAACCAGGCCAAGGCAATTGAAATGGTATCTGAAGCGTCGTGAATAAAATCTGCAAGTATTGCCATACTGTTGGTTGCCAAAGCACCAATTACGACAATAATATTGAAGGCTAAATTCATGAAGAATACGAACGCCAAATTCTCACCGGCCTTTTTGTGATGATGATGCGTGTCTATTCTCATAAAGTTATATTTAGAATAAAAACTATAAAAAAGTTGTTTAATCTATGAGATATCAATATTAAAGTTAGATTTATATAATTAAAAATTCAAAATTATAGTAGTGATTTAAATGGCAATAGTTGGAACTACAATATTTTCACATATTCTACCAGTGATTTTTGGATTTTTCGCATTAGTCTTAATTATTTCTGGGTCTTTGGAAGAGGATAATGCAAAATTGGGTTTAGGTGTTGCATTATTTATTATAGCATGTGTATTTCCATATGCAATCTTAAGCGTTCTAGTCTAGGAGTTTCACTTCTCCTGAATGAAGGCTAGTTCCAATCAATACTTTTTTTATACCGAGTGATTCCAATTCTACTAAAGAATCCTTATTTAATCCTCCGGCAATTATTAGTTTATCTTTTAGTTCACTGAACTCTTCAAGTAATTTTTTGTTGTATCCTTTTTCCGTGCCTACACCTGTAATGTCAAGAAGGATAATCTCATTCGGATTTAATCTCACAAGGATATCTTTTAACTCGGATAGGCTTAAATCCAAATGTTTTGCAAGCAGTTCACTATTTTTTGTGTCGACACTTATAACAATTCTTTCTTTTGGATACTTTTCAAATATTTTCTCCATCTCCTCAATGCTTTCAAGAGTTTCGGTCGGTATTATTATCTTGTATGCATAGTCCAGGAAAAATTCAAAGGATTCTAAGTTTTTAACGCCGCCGTCGAACATGACAGGGATAATTGTGTTAACCATTTTGATATCATTGATGTTATGTCCATCAGATTCGATTAAATCCAAATCTGCAATGTACATTTCATCGGCACCATTCAGTTTTAATCCCTGAGCGATTTCAACAGGATTTGATGAGGGGGCGAAAACAGTGTTTAGTGGTTGATATGTGTCTCTCATTCCGGATTTGCCGCTTACGGCCTGGTGTTGTTTTAAATCTATTACTGGAATTTTTTTAATCATAATATAAAATTGGGAAAAACTAGTATTAAAAACTTAAGGAGGTGAGAGAAACTGAAATGTTTTTCAGCCCCTCCCAGAGTTATATAAAAAATAATGATCAATTTAAAGTTATAACAATATGTTATGAACCTCTATTTAATAAGTTAATTTGCATAGTATATAAATGTTACTATAGTTTAAAAAAATTAAAGTAAAATTGAATAAATAATTTATAATATTTTTACAAAAAAATAAACATGTTATAATTTAATGATTGAAAACATTAACATGAATGGTAAAATATTCAAAAATTGTAAAACACTAATTTTTAATAACTTAAAAAAATCTCAAAAAAAATAAAACTGATTTGATAAATTATAGTTGAAAAAAGTAAGAAAGAATGAAGTTTGAAGTAATTGAAAGAGGGAATTTGAAAGATAGTATTACGTGTTTGTCCTTATTGCTAAGCTATTGAGATTACTCCAAACTCTATATAAAAATTATACTTAATAGTATAAATACTTTTTTATAAAAAAGTATTAACTAATATAATAAAAAAGTAAATATAAGTATTACTAATGTTTTCAAAAAAAATAATTAAACTCTGAAATTCTCGTCAATATAAGAATCAAACCTCAAATAAGCCCCATCAATGGCTTTGACAATTTGTTCTTGAGTAATTTCTGATAACTCATCAAAACTAACTCCAACATCCACATCAACATCTAGTTGATTGTTTTCATAGCTGAGAAGAATATCCAAATCTAAATCTTCGATTTCCTTGGCAGGTAAAGCTTTTGAAACTTCATTTTCTAAAATTTCACCAAAATCATCGGAAATGGTTGCAAGATCATCTTGAGTTAATACTTTAAGTTTTGACATAAAAATCTAAAAAAAGAAAAGAAAAGTATTAAGCCTATTGGCCCATACCGTTCATAGCAGCCTGAATAGTTGCTTGCATTTCTTCGAGTTTTTTCATGACCCTTTCTTCTTGACGAGACATAGTCTGTTTTCTTAACTCGAGAGTTTCTAATTTATCTTCCATATCCGCTAAAGCATCTTTGTATTCTACTTTAATAAGTAAAGTACCAGCTTGTTTGAATACTTCAGTATTTTCATCAGTTTTCTTAAGTTCTTCTAATGCTTTTTCAGTTTCTTGAATTTGTACTTCAACATTTTGAACTTGCATTGTTACAGCTTGAGCTTGTTGTTGTAATTGTTGAAACTGGTTTAATTGTTCTTGAATATTTTCAGGAATCTCCATATTATCACCTTCAATTATTATATAAGATTAATTAGTTAAATTATTTATTTCCAATGCCAATTTAATCCACTTTATCGCTGAGTTCACAGAAGCTCTAAATGAGGTGGAATCCTCAGCATCGATATTAATAACGATATTAGAATCATCCAATTCAATGGTCATTGATGATCTAAAATCCGGAGCGGTTTCAAATTCCAAAATTATTGCATCATAGATAATTTTAGCCTGACCACTACTTTCAAATTCGACAGTTATATTGCTTTTAACCCGTTCCAGAGGACTTTCATCAATCATTTGAGACCTCTAAAACCTTTTTAACATTAATTTGGAAGTTTAATTTATCTCCAAATTTATTAATGAAACGAATCCTAGCTACAGAATCTTCGCTTTCACAAACATGGATATAATTTTCCTTGGCTTCATACACCAAATCCAAATCTAGAATATCACTTAAAACATCAAGTTGTTTTACTTCAGATACTATTTTCAATTGGGAAGGGGCAATATTGGTTTTTTCATTATCGATTGTTACGCCAACAAGAATTGTGAGCAGTAATTCTCCCCTATTAGAAAAAAAAGAAATTCTACTGGGATTTCCTTTAATTTCATTAACAATAGCAATGTTGTATTCATCAACTTCCAATGCCTTCAACAATAACTCGCGCATGTTCATCTTGCCCCGATTAACGGAGGTCGAACCTGTTACACGAGCCAAATTTTTACAGAACTTCCTTGTTTTTTGAGAAGGTTTTCTAGAAGTTGAGATTAACATTCAAATCAAAAATAGTAAAAATTAGTAAAAGCAAAGAATTATCTTGCTTTTATAATTCTGGTAGTTTCTGGAACATTCTTAAATAAAATCCTATATCTGCATTTAGGACATTTATTTTCCATATAACTTTTATGGTCTACTTCTGCTCCACAACGTGGACACCTATACAAAGCTATTCCTCCACTTTGACATCTCTGATACTGCGTGCTGCAGATTTTGCCATAGGAGTTTGCGGAACGTATGCTCCTCCAGTGAAAACTGCGCCGCATTTTCTGCATTTCCAAATTCCAGCAGCTTGTCTTTTTACGTATGGTCTATCACATTTAGGGCAAACATGATTTTTTTTCATGTTTTCTTCAATGATTTTTACAGATCTTTTTGCTTTTCTTCCGTATCTTGCACCGAACCTTCCTGTAATACCCACTTTTTTAGTTCTTGCCATTTATATTCTCTCCATTAATAATTATAATTTAAAATAAATTGATTATATAAAATAATCATAAAATAATCTAATATGATAATATTAGATTAACTAATATTTAAAGGTTTGCTTAAAAATAGTATTTTAAGCAAAAAATCACTTTTTGATGAGAAAAAATTTTTGCCTATAAATCATTTTCAATACTATTCGATTTCCCATCAAAAAAATTAAAATATATCCAACTAATCGAGTGTTGGATAGTTAGGACTTTCATTAGTAATCAACAAGTCATGAGGGTGGGATTCCTTGATTCCACTACTTGTAATTCTAACGAAGTTTGCTTTTTCCTGCATTGCCTTAATATCTTTAGCACCACAGTATCCCATGGAAGACTTTAAACCTCCCACTAACTGGAACAAGATTTCAGCAACAGTACCCTTATATGGCACCGCACCTTCAATTCCTTCCGGAACATATTTAGTGTGGTTCATTTTACTTTTTTGACCCTGGAAGTATCTGTCTGCTCCTCCATCAAATTCACTGGTCATTGCACCCATTGATCCCATTCCACGGTATTTCTTATATTGTTTACCGTGCATTATAACAATATCCCCAGGTGCTTCTAAAGATGCAGCAAGTAAATTACCAAGCATTACCGCATCTGCTCCTGCACCAATGGCTTTTGCAACATCACCGGAGTATCTGATACCTCCATCGGCGATTACAGGAATGCCTGAATCTGCGGCAGCATCAGCAACATCGGATATTGCAGTGAGCTGTGGTACGCCTACACCCGCAACAATACGAGTAGTACACATTGAACCTGGACCAATACCTACTTTAAGCGCATCTACGCCCATTGATATTAAGTCTTCGGCCGCTTCAGCAGTTGCAATGTTACCAACACATAATTCAGCATCAATATTATCTTTGATGGTTTCAGTGAATTTGACCACATTCATGTTATGTGCATGGGCACAGTCAATTGATATGATGTCTGCGCCGGCCTGGTCAAGTGCCATAGCACGGTCAAGGTCGAATGGTCCGCATGCAGCAGCAACTAAAAAGTTGCCATCCTTATCCCTTGCCGCATTAGGATATTGTGACCTGTTCAGAATATCTTTAATAGTAATGATTCCGACTATTTTGCCGTCACTAACAACCGGAAGCCTTTCAACTTTGTTTTCATAAGCGACATTTAACGCTTCTTCAGCTGAAACGCCCTCATCAACGGTGACTACATCGGAAGTCATTATGTCTTTAATTGCAGTAGTTGGTTCGGATTTTAAAACTGGTCTGATATCCCTTTTTGAGATTATACCAATTATTTCATCTCCATCAACAACCGGTAAACCGCTAATGAGTTCATTGCGCATTATGGCTTCGGCTTCAGCGACTGTGGAATCTTGAGTAATTGTAACAACATCACGAATGGTCAAGTCTTCAGCATTCTTAACCTTTTTAACTTCTTCAACTTGTCTTTCAAGTGTGATGTTTCTGTGAATTACACCTACTCCCCCTTCTTGTGCCATAGCTATAGCAAGGTCTGCTTCTGTTACGGTATCCATAGCTGCACTTAAGACGGGAATATTTAATTTAATTCCTTTTCCTAATTCAATTTTAGTATCAATGTCTTTTGGTTCGACATAACTTGCATTAGGAGTTAAAAGGAAATCATCAAAAGTGTAGGACATTCTTGCTTCTTGTACTTTTTTTGAAAATGACATAATAAACACCTAATTAAAATGAATCACATAATTCTTTAAGTTCAGCGACAGCAGTATGGTGTATCTTGCCTGTATTTCTATCTCCTCCAATGCAGGCAGCACCTCTGATACCCACAACATCACAACCGATATCGTGCAATGGTTTCAATTGGTCCTTTTTAACGGAACCTGCAAGTGCGGTTAGCAAACCATAACTGTGTGCTTCTTCAACGAATTCTTTTAACTGATCTAAATCTAAATAATCAAATAATGTATGGCCGTCTTTAACAGCAGTGTCAAGCATTGCCAAATCGCATCCTGCATCTTTTGCAACTTTTGGTATTTCCATAGGGTCAACTGCCCCAACACGATGGGCATCAGCATATCCTGCTGCTACAATAATAGTGTCTTCACTTACATCTTTTACAGTTTTCACAACATTTTCCATGACTTCAACAGCTTCATCATGGTCTTTTGTTCCATATAATCCGACTTTAATATAATCCGCTCCTGAAACGTGAGCCCCCATTGCCGCAAGTGAGACAGTACCTGGTTTGTAAGGCACATCTCCTAAAGTGGCACTGACAAGCTTGTCTTCAGGAGTTAATTCTCTAATTTCTTTTATAATCCATGGGAAGTTAGCTCCAAGGGAACCTTCCTTAGGATTTTTAACATCAACAATATCTGCTCCGCCTTTTATAGATTCAAGAGCTTCTTCACGATTTATAGGACTTATCAATAGAAGCATAAATTTCCTCCAATAAAATATAATTTTATAATATAATAATATTACTTCTTTATTATTTATAATATTATTGTTTTTTAAAGAGATTTTAAAGAATTAGTATGGAGAATTATTTTTTCTCACGTTTTCCATTATGTTGCCATGTGCCTTTGGGTAAAATCCAACATCAGTCGATAATTTCCTCATATTCTCAAGAATTTCATTTGTTGGAATTGATAAAGGGCAATTTAGTGTGCATAATCCACAGAGAGTGCACATGTAAAGGCCTGAGTTAAAACAGGTTTCATCGTCTTCAATGAATTTAGACATTGCCACTCCACGTCCTCCCAAGTAGTTATTGAATCCGAATTCATTACCTACTGCATTGTATACCGGGCAGTGTACAATACAATTGCCGCAGCCTATGCAGTAAAGGCATTCCTCGATTGCTTCGCTCCTTCCATTATCCAAAAGGATTACAACAACTCTTTCAGCACCATACATGTTTTTCAGGAGCTTTTTTTCAATGTCTGCAGTTTTTGAAGGTCCTGATATTACATTCATATATGATGTTACAAAGTTTCCTGTTGCAAATGTTGTTTCCAGTTTTACAACTGAGATTGCATCTTCCAAGGAAGGTACAATTTTATCGATTCCAGCTACAATTATATGCAAATCTTTCAGTGAAACTATTGAAATATTGCCTTCATTGTGCACCATTACAAGGGATCCTTCTTCGGCAGCTATTGCATTGGCTCCACTTATACCTACTCCTGCACTTTCAAGGCGTTTTAGCACATCACTTCGGACAACTTCCATAATCTCCTTAGGTTCGGGACCGACATCAACGCCCAAGGATTCATTTACAATACCTGCAATCTCGGATACGCTCAAATGTGAAGCGGGTCCTGTTGGATGAACCGGCTTATTATCGACTTTTTTAAGCTGAAGAATCCTGTCCCCAAGATCAGTTTCGATAATATTGATATTTAAATGCTCTTTTAAACCAATTTCTCCTAAAGTATTTGATTTGGCCTTAGCAATGACTTTAGCATCATATTCCTCAAGCAAATCATCTATAATATGTAAAGCATCATCTGATGTTTCTGCAAATTTGACTTCGATATCGTTGCGTTTAAAGGATTCTAACGCTTGATTGAATAGTTCATCCTTATTATCAAAAGAATATTTTTTAATTTCCTGAACTCTTGAAGTCAGTCTTTTAATTGATGGAATATCTTTAATAGATGAAGACCTTTCCTTAACTGTATTGAAAGATTTTCTCATTGTCTCAAGTTCACTCGGTTTCATCCACACCACCATATTTCATTAAAAATTCAGTCAAATCCAAGACTTCAAGTTCATCATTTTCAAGATTGCGCTTGCAGAAAGGACAAGCGGTTATCAAAATTTCACATTTGGTTTGCTTAGCCTGACTTAATCTTGATTTTGCCATTTCATCAGCGATTTGCGGATAAGCGGACTTTACACCACCGCCCGCACCACAGCATAAACTGTTTTCACGAATGTTTTCCATCTCAACCAGATTTGCCACGCTTTCTATGACGTTTCTTGGCTCTTCAAAGACATTGCAGTGACGGGCCAAATGGCAGGAATCATGATATGTTACGTTCATATCGGATTTCTTTAAGTTAATTTTGTTATCATTAACCAAATCATTTAACAATTGGGATATATGCATTACATCCAGACCTTCATAATCCTCTTTGAGAGTCTTATAACATCCAGCACAGGAAGTCAGGATTTTTTCACCCTTTAAAACTTTAGTGTTTTCCTCAATTTGATTCTGGGCTTCTTTAACAAAACCTGTCCTAAGCAGGACTGATCCGCAACATTTTTCATCATCCAAAATATGATAATCTACACCTGCAAGCTTCAGTAACCTTTCAGTTGCATCCTGAATTTCAGTTTGCTTTTCTCTTGCAGTGCAACCTCTAAAATATAGCATTATTCATCCTCATCATCAAGGGTTATTTCATTTGAAAGCGCTACTTCCTTAACAATTTTATTAACATCATCCTGTAATTTGTCTAACTTGCTGAACAATCTGAAAATTACATAGAACAATACGACAAACACCACAATTATAATGAAGTCAAGACCACGGGTTATACCAAACAATCTTGCAAAATTTTCACTCGCTTTGGGAAATATTGAAAACAGAATTACAAAAAGCCACAATATTGCCCATAGGATTGTTGTAATTAACGATTGCCTTTCAGTCAAATATCTGATTAAAAACAATACTATAGCTATTACTGATATTATTGGGAATAAAATTGAATATAATAACATTAAATCACCTTAAAATTGATGTCTAACCATTTGAATAAAAATCTTGATTGCCTCTTTGGCATTGGTTCCTTTGGCCTGAGTTTCAGGAGTGTAAATTGTCTTGATTGGCACTTCCGCAAATGGAATATTATTGTCATTGACTTCACGGATAAATTCTGATGAAATAAGATAACCCTTCGCATTTATGTCAATTTTCTTTAGGGCATCATAGGTTATTGCCCTGAATCCTGTCTGTGAATCAGTGACGTTTACCCTATAGAATATTCTTGTTAAGAGATTCATGACATTATTTGCAAAGTTTCTGGTGAATGGCATCTCATCGAAAGGCCTGACTCCAATCACGGCCTGAAATTCACCTGAAACTAACGGTCTTATTACATTGTCCAAATCATCGGCCGAATGTTGGCCATCGGAATCCATACTAACGACATATTTTGGACTGAAGCTTAAAACCGCATCAAAACCTGTCTGTGTTGCCACTCCAACACCCCTGTTTATCAACAGTGAATAGATATGAATCTTATCCGGATATTTCCTTTTGCACTCTGTAATGACTTCCAGGGTATTGTCTGTTGATCCGTCATTGACTATGACCATGTTATATCCCTTTTCTGCAATGGCCTCTATTACAGGTCGGATTCTTGTTGATTCATTATATGCCGGAAGAACAACATAGGTCTGATTTTTATCTTCGACAGTTACATCATACTCCATTTTATATCACTCATAATGGTCCTGCATCTTCTTTTCCTTCACGCATACCCATACCGGCTTCTTTTCTCATAGCTTTTCTGTGATACATCATCTTGATTAGGTTTTGTGCATGTTCACGTGCCCTGTTTTCTGCAAGCTTTGCAAGTTCAACCGGATCTTCCTCTTCATCCTCATGTACAAAAACTTCTAAAATATGAGTATTAGTCATTAATTGTGCATTTATAAGGCCTGTTGATGCTTCATGAGCGCACATCTTATCCTTTTCCATTGGCCCAGGCATTCCAAGAGCCATTACTATATCACAGTTTTCCTCTTCAATGAGAATTTTTGCGGTAACAGGCAGGTCTTTTACTCCAGGAACTGTTTGGCGTATGATTTTTAAATCATAAGCGTTCTTTTTTAACTCATCGATGGCTGCCGCAGCCATATCGAAACGAGCAAATGTGGTATCACAAATTCCAATTCTCATGTAAATTCACCTTATAAAAAAATATGTCTTTTAAAATATAAAAGTTTAGTTAAAAATACAAAAGTATTATGAATTATTATCTTGAGTAATACTTTCGGTTTTAAAATTATGAAAAAAGAGTTGTCGAAAAAAAATATAATTATTTTGAATTATGTAGTTCATTAGCAAACGCTCTTGCTTGGGAAATTGTTAGCGGATAATCCCCCTTCAAATCGAAATGGTCCTCTTTATCTAAAATTTCGAACAAATGAGCAACTCTAGGAAGTCTTAAGTTAGCGCTTCTAATTAAATCAATATCCCCAAATACCTCTTTCGGAGTACCTGATTTAATTATTTCCCCTGAACTAATTACATATACTTTGCTTGAGTAAATCGGCACCAAATCCACATCGTGTGTTGAAATGATAATAGTCATGCCTTCATCGTTTAATTCATATAAAAGTTTTAATATATCTGACGCTCCTTTCGGGTCAAGACCAGAAGTAGGCTCATCCAAAACCATTACTTCAGGCTGCATAGCCAATATTCCAGCTATCGCCACTCTCTTTTTTTGACCTCCACTTAAATGGTGGGGAGCTTTTCTTTCATATCCTTCCATATCAACTCTTTTAAGAGCTTCTGTAACTCGTTTTTGTGTTTCTTCCTGTGATAATCCTAAATTTAATGGTCCGAAAGCTACATCTTCTTCTACGGTTGGTGCAAAAAGTTGATCGTCAGGATTTTGGAAAACAATTCCTACTTTCTGTCTAAATTTTATTAAACTTTTTTTATCGTGCTTTAATTCTTCTCCATCTATGATGATTTTTCCACTATCTGCTTTAAGAATACCATTGAAATGTAAAAATAATGTTGATTTGCCTGCTCCGTTCTTTCCTAGAAGCGCAACCATTTCTCCCTTATTTACTTCCAAATTTACATTTTTTAAAGCTTGTGTCCCATCATCATAGGAATAAGATATATTTTGTGCATTTAACATTGATTATTTCCCCCTTTTAGGTTTATAAACTGGTAGATATCCTTGATAACACCTTGAATCTAAGGAACATTGAAGTGTTTCAGATTTATCTAGAGATCTGAAAAATAAATTTGTAAACAACATGCCTAAAGATTTATAAGTACTTTTGGTTCCAACATAGCCTAATCTAGTATCTTGAGCATTTCTCATAGTATCCAATTGGTCTAAGAATATAAATATTGTATTATACATTAAAAGAGCAATATCTATGAAAATAACAGGAACTTTAACTTTGTATAAACATTGCAAAATGTCTGCAATTGGTGTTGTTAAAGTCAGAAAACCTAAACATGAAAAACATGCAAAACAACGGCAGAATGTTGTAATTCCCAAGTCTAAAGAGGATTGTGTAACACCAATACCCCAAAACCCGGTATCATAGATTAATGGACCATGTCCAAAGAAAAATATCAAAAATACACATGTAATTACTGCAAATACAATTGGAATTGTTAGAAATTTAATATATGATTTTAAAGATATTCTCGCTACGCCTAATATAAGAATAGTCATTAAAACAAATATGATAACATCAAATGCCAAATTATCCAATATTAAAGTAATAATCATTAAAGCAATTGAAACAATGACTTTAATATACGCATTAAAATCAGTTAACCGATTATTATGTGCAATATAATCTATATCAAATTTCATTAATTTCACCATTAAAAAAAAATAGTAAAAGAAGAAAAATTATTCTTCTTTACCTTGTCCTCTCCAGTAACCAAAGAAGTAACCAATAATGATTGCTCCAATAGCCGCTTGGACTGCAAATAATAAACTTTCTATTTCACCACTTGGTGGTTCCCAAAATGATTCGAACCAAGGTTCATATCCAGTTTCTGAAACACCGTCAGATCCTTGATCATCAGACCCACCAAAGTATCCTTCATCTTCACCGAGACCTGAATACATTGCTAAAGGGATAACCAAAATCGCAATAACAATGATTGCTAAAATAAGATTTTCATATTTCATGTTTATTCACCTTTTGCTAATTCATCGTCTGAAATTGCACCTAATTTGTTTAATAATTTAGGTCTGTAAGTCATTAATCCGTTCCAAATAATTACGGTTAATAAACCTTCAGCAACTGCTAATGGCAATTGAGTTGGAGCGAAGATTAAGAAGAATTTTGTAATTGCTGCCATCATGGTTGGTTCAGGGAAAGCTAAACCTAATTGTATAGAAGTTACAATGTAAGTTGCTAAATCCGCAATGAAAGCAATTAAGAAAATATTAATTTTAGATGGAATTCCAGCTTTAAATAAAAGTTTGTATACAATCCAACCTAAAAGAGGTCCTACAATACCCATTGATACACAGTTAGCACCTAAAGTAGTGATTCCTCCGTGAGCAAGTAAAATTGCTTGGAAGATTAATACAATAGTTGCTAATACTCCAGTAACAGCAGGTCCAAATAATGCTGCACCTAATCCGTTACCTGTTGGGTGTGAACAACTTCCAGTTACAGAAGGTAATTTTAATGATGAAATAACGAACATGAATGCTCCACTTACAGCAAGTAAAGCTTTGGATTCAGGTGTTTCATCTACTACCTTTTTAATTTTATAGAGTCCGTACGCAACAACAGGTATTGCAATAATATACCATACTGCACACCAGAGCGGTGGTAAGAACCCTTCCATAATATGCATAACTTTTTTCCTCCAAATTATATCAAAATCATTTGATAGATTTATCAATAAAAATTTAAATATAATAGAATTTTTATAAAGTTTTATTGATAATGGTATTATATACTTTATTATATATAAATATTATTAGTAATAACCTAAACAAAATTTAGGAGTACCTTAAAAATTTTTTCAAAAAACAACAAAAGTAGATATCATGAAAATAAAAAACAACTTGATTTTAGCACTTGATGTTATGAGCGAAAGTGAAGCCATTGAAATATGTGACTCCATCAAGGAATACCTCGACACAATCAAAATCGGCTATCCCTTAGCACTTGCAGAAGGTCTTGAAATCATTAAAAAACTAAAGGACAAATTCGGATTTAAGGTCATATGTGATTTTAAAGTGGCAGATATCGATGCAACAAACTCCAAAATATGTGACGAAACATTCAAAGCCGGAGCAGATGCAATAATATGTCATGGTTTTGTCGGATCAGACAGCGTGCAGGCTTGTCTGGACATGGCCGAAAAGCATGGAAAGGAACTGTTTTTACTGACCGAAATGTCACATCCTGGAGCTAAAATGTTTTTACAGAAAGATGCGGAAGCCATTGCTCAGATGGGTGTCGATATGGAAATAAGGAATTTCATAGCTCCTGCAACAAGACTCGACAGATTAAGCACAATTAGAGATATTGTAGGTCCAGAGGCATTCATTATTTCCCCAGGTGTTGGAAAACAGGGTGGCGATGGTAAAAAAGCTCTCGAATATTCCAATGCAATAATCGTTGGAAGGAGTATTTATGAATCAGAAAATCCGAAGATTGCATGTGAAGAATTGATTAAATCACTGAATTAAACTAAAATATTTATAAATGAGAAAATAAAAATAATATTGTTCTTATTATCTGGGAACAAATTGATTTAAACGGAGGCAAAAAAAATGGCAAATGAAGTAACAAAAATGATTATGGAAACAATCCTAGCATTAATTACTACTGCTTTTGCGTTTGTTGCAGGTGAAGCATGGAACAGTGCAATTCAAAAATTAATCGAAAATGTTATTGGTACTGGAGATGCTCTTCCTAGTTTATTCACATACGCTATCATCGTAACTATCATTGCAGTTATCGTAACCGTACTCATTGCTAGAATAGCAGGTAGAATGGGCGTAGAAACCGAATAGGCAAAAAATAAAAAAAGGAATTTCAAAATTCCTTTTTAACTTTCTTTTTTTAATTTAACTTTTCAAAAACAATCCCCGCAATTTCATAAGCCAATTCGAAGAATATGAAGTAGATGAATACCAAAACATCAAATGCGCCAAAAATTGCAAGCAGGAATATCACTATTTTCATCACAAATCTATATTCAAAAAATAGATTGATAAAGGCATTATCTGTGACATTTGAAATTGTTTCATGGCCAATTTCATCGGATAATGCGGCGATGATACAAATTAACAGGATAATCAAACTTAAATCAGGAATTCCAAAAATCACACAGACAATAACGAATACGATTAGGGTAATGATATGATGGATTCCATCAACCTTCAGGGCAATGAGATTGCCGATAAGGATAGCTATGAACACATAAGCCGCCCCAACATCACTGACAGTTGCAATGGCTGAAGCAATGCCGCATAGCACTCCAAAAATACTTGCAAACAATAAGTTATTGTTCACGTCAAACAAATCATCCGAATATTTCATGAAAAATCCGGACAATAAAAATAAAATAGCTAAAATTATACTGCTCATCTAATCACTGTGATCTAATCTTATCCAAGGCGGCCGCGTAAATCAATGGGAATATTACTGTAACGTCCCCAACAACACTTGCCAGACTGGATCCACATCTTGCCTTGGCCCATGATTTCGCTTCCTCAAGAGGGGCTCCACCTAAACTTCCCGCTTCAGGCCTGTCCATTGTAATCTGAATGGCTGCATCAAGACCTCCTTTTATCACATTTGAAGCCAGAGTGTAGTGTTTTGTAAGGCCTCCTCCCAAAAGGATGGCTCCCACTTTTTTAGATTCAAACACGATATCTGAGAGATAATGCATATCAGCAACCGCATCAACTACAAAATCATGGTCCTGATTGAATATCCACAGTTGCAATCCCATCATAGAGTCAATTAGGCCAGGAGCGAAAATAGGAACGTTATTCCTGGCGGCTGTTGCAACGAATGAGTTTTCATCTTCAACCAAAAGGCCTATTTCGAAAAGCAGTTCCTGAATGGAAACGGATTTTTTCTCATCGGCTATCTTCTCAAATATCTTAGTTATTTCGCTTTCAAAAACAGTGAAATCATCAGAACCGACATTGATATCAGCAATCCTTCCAATGCCCTCTTCATTTAATTTTTCATCGTCCTTTCCTTCGTGGCGATAATGGGACCCTCCAAATGCCTCAACCAGATCATGGGTGATGTTTGCTCCGCTTGATACGATTAAGTCAACATGACCCTCATCAATCATCTTTGTAACTATGTTTCTCATTCCGCCGGGTATCAATGGACCTCCAAGGCTCATGAACACCTTCATGTCTTCATCTTGTATCATGTCCGTCAGGATACTGCAGGCCCTTGCAACCCTGCCTGCTCCCAATACGCCTGATTGGTCAAACTGATTGATTAGATCAGATATTTTCATATCCCCGGTAATATTTATTTGGTTTACTTTCATTGAATCACTTAATTGGTAATTATAGGGAACTGTTTTAGATTTGTAATGCTGTCAATTAAATCTGTTCTTGTAACAATTCCAAGCAGAGTATTGTCATTGTCCGCGATAATCAGTCTTGAGATTGACTTTTTAAGCATGACATCAATGGCATTGGCTATCTTTAAATCCTCATTTACTATAACCACATTTGTTGACATCAATTCGCCAACTGTTTTGTCTTCTTTATCGTTGGCTATTGCATTGACAAGGTCAGTTAGGGTGAATACTCCCACGATTTTGCCGTTTTTTATTACCGGAGCGCCGTCTATTCCCTTTTCAGTTAATTTTCTTGCCGCTTCCTTTACAGAGCAGTCAACTGTGAATGATACCACATCTCTGCTTGCAATGTCGCCGACGGTCTTTTTCGGTATGCTTCTTATTGTGCTTGTATCTACCAGAAGAATGTTGTCCATATCATCACGGCCAACGATGGTGCCCATGACTCCCAAGTTGTTTACCGGTGTTGGGCCTATGCTTATCTTATCTCCCAGATTCAAGTCTTTAATACTTCCCAATACTTTGATTGCAGCTTCACATTCACTGGGTTGAGGAACACTTGTAAATTCGATTCTTGCAACAGATATTCCTTCCATTTTACTGCCATTTTTATAAATGGGTACAATGGAATCGTTATCGGAAACTGAAATGTTTAAAGAATGGTACGCTTCAATTGTTGGCTTGTATCCTCCTCGCGGACCAGGTACTCCCTTAACCAAACCCAGGCTTCTTAATGATTGCATCTGATTACGAATGGTTCCAGGATTCCTATTCATAACCTCAGCAATGTCTTCTCCCTTAATAGATTTGCCGTTTGAGGATTGATACAAATTAATTAAGTTTTGCAATATTTCCTTTTGAACAGATGTTAACATGTTTGCATCCCCATCTAAATAATAATATATTAATTTATGTAAAGTATACTTAATAAATGTTAATGATTTATAATGATAATTGGAAGATACTTATTGAAAAATGTTCAAAAATTAAAAAAAAGTGAAATGATTATTCAACCAGCTGCTTCAAATCATTTCTAATGATGGAAGTTGCATCAAATCCTTTGATTGCATCAACCATTTCAGGGAATTTTGATTTGGGAATCAATACATTGATTTGTGAAAAATCAGAACCTGGAGTAATTGTCGGTTCATCTGCACAAAGCTTATTGCCAATCAGATAATCGGAAACCTCTTCAATCTTGGAATTGGCAATGTTGAATTTGACATCGAAATATTTTTTGGCAGTGATTGCTCCCAATAGCTGTTCATAAATCATCTGAGCCTTTTCAAGTTTCTCGCCGGTGCAGCTCACACCAGCATAAAGGCCCGCTGAAGAATGAAGGATTGTTTCAATTTCCTTTAAACCAGCTTTTCTCAAACTGCTTCCTGTTTGAGTATTATCAACAATCAAATCGGCACCTTTTGCAATGTATACCTCTGTTGCACCATCGGAGTTGATAACCTGAACCATCTCGTTATCTCCATCAGTCAAACCCCTGACCTGTACAAAAGGAACTGAATCTCCGTAGATTTCCTGATAAACCTCATTTTCCATGATAAATTTCCTAGTTAAGTTAGGATATTCTGTGAAACATAAAATAGGAGTTTTCCTATCTTTATTAGCTCTAAACAAATCAGATAGATTATCATATGGTGAATCTTTAGGAACCGCAACTATCAGACGGGTTTTGCCATAATCAAGATCACCGATTTTAACAGTGTTTGTTTTTCTCAATACTGATTCTTCCTTAATCCAATCCTCACCAACAATAGCAATGTCAATCATACCTCTGTTCAGTTCTACAGGAGTGGATTGTGGACGGGTGAGAAAAGCAATGATATCATCATCATTTAAAATTTCAATTTCATAGGACTCATCACCAGGTTCATATCCTTTAACTTCATAACCTGCATCTACAAATAACTGATAAGTATTGCCTCTTTTTACATTATTTAAACTTCCCTTAGGAAGTCCAAGAATTATTTTTTCATTCATAATAATACCTACAATTATGTTAGAATTTCAAATATATATTAATTGTGTTGAACTTCACAATTTAAAAAAAAAGATTAGTTGTGATAAGCCTCACAACTTTGTCTGTCAAGTGCATGCTTGTGCACATGAATATGTTTAATTCCTGAATCTGTCTTGATTTCATCAATTATTTCAATGCCCTCATGTGAATGTGCATGTTCACTGTCATTGTGGAAATGGTAATGTGAATGTTCCACATTCTCAGTATCTATCTTTTTAATTGAATCATCGAAATGTCGGTCATATAATAATGCTGCATTCAATACAACCAGACATGACCCTGCATTGTGGACAATAGCTCCGGTTACAGGATTTAGAAGACCTAATACAGAACAAAAGATAGCCACTGCATTGATTGTCATTGAAATTGCAATATTTGCTTTAATAGTGAATAATGTGGAATTGGATAATTTTTTAAGATATGGAATTTTTCCGATATCATCACCTAAAAGTGCAATATCTGCCGCCTCAATTGCAACATCACTTCCAACTGAACCCATTGCGACGCTTACATCGGCAGTTTTAAGGGCAGGTGCATCATTAACACCATCTCCAATCATACATACTTTTTTACCTTCACTTTTGAGTTTTTCTATCCAATCAAGCTTTTCTTGAGGAAGTAAATTTCCATAAACTTTACCAATTCCCACTTTTGAAGCAAAGTAATTAGCAGTTTCTGTATTATCTCCAGTTAGCAATACGGTTTCAGTCCCTAATTCATGCAAGTTTTCAATCATGCCTTTAGAATCTTCACGTATCACATCAGATAATCCGATTAATCCGACAACCTGATCGTTTAATGCAACGATAATTGAAGCTTTTCCATCATTTTTCAATTGATTTAAATAATTATCAATATTAATATCAAAATTATTTTCGATTAAATATTTGGAGTTTCCTGCATATACCTTACCAAAAGAATTTGTACATGTAACTCCTTTTCCAGGATACATCTTAAAGTCTTTTGGTTCTTCAATAATTATTTTAGCTTCTTTTGCATAATTCACAATCGCTTTTGCCAAAGGATGTTCACTTAATTTTTCACAGGATGCTGTGAGTTTAAGCAAATCCAAATCAGACAAATCATCACTTAAGGAGATAATATCAGAAACTTCTAAATTACCATAAGTTAAAGTACCTGTTTTATCGAATACTAAAGTATTTAATCCTCCTAATGTTTCCAGAGCCTCACCAGATTTAATCAATACACCATATTTGGTTGCTTGACCTATAGCTGCCATAATGGCAGTAGGTGTTGCCAAAATCAAGGCACAAGGACAAAATACAACTAAAACTGTGACTCCTCTCTCAACATTGCCGGTCACTAGCCATGCAGCAATTGCAATAAATAATGCGATAGGAACTAGCCAAGTTGCCCATTTATCAGCAATTCTTTGAGTTGGAGCTTGTTTTTCATCAGCTGCCTTTACCAAATCAATTAATTTTTGAAGTGATGAATTTTCACCTAAGCTAGTTGCTTTGATGTCAATTGCACCATACAGATTTATGGTTCCGCAGAATACCTCATCACCCACTTCCTTGTCAATAGGCAATGATTCACCAGTCATGATTGATTGGTCAATTGAAGAATTCCCACTAATTATTTCACCGTCTACAGGTACGCTTTCACCAGGAAGGATCCTTAGGATATCTCCAATTTTAATCTTATCAACAGGAACCACTTCCTCCACATCGCCTGTGATTCTCCTACCGGTTTGCGGAGTTAAATTGATTAGATTTCTCAAACCTTTTTTAGCTCTTTCAACAGTCCAATCTTCCAGAAGAGCTCCTAATGCCATAATCCATGCAACTTCACCCGCTGCGAATATTTCACCTATTAAAAGTGATGCCACCATGGCTATTGCAATTAATAATGCTGATGAAATCCATTTTTCGCGGATTAGCCTAGTCATCGCCAGAAGCAGCATTGGAATACCGCTTATTATCACTGTTCCCCATGCGGGGTTTAGATAGATTGGAGTGTTGATTCCAAATATCATAAAAATAACTGCTATTAATAGAAATATCCCTGAAATAATTGTCATTTTCAGACCAAATAGGAAATCAGTTATTTCGTCAATCACACAAAACACCTCTAAGTATTACTTTTTTTGAATTTATTTAAATACCCAGTATTACTCAAAAATTTTTTTAAAGGCATACCAAAAAAATTTGGAACCCTTCAAAAAATTAAATTTCGTAAATACCAAACAGCCAAAAAGTATTACTTTTTTTGAGTTCATTTATATACTCAGTATTACTAATATTAATTTTGTCAAAAATAGTATATAAAAGTATTACTTTTTTTTGAGTTCATTTATATAGTACGTATTACTAGAAAATGGTGAAAAGTATAATTCGCAAAAACATATTAAAAAAAAGTATAATCCTCTTAATAGATTTGAATTGAAAATAGTCAGATTAAGAAGGCAATCTATTCATCCTCTTTTTGTTCAAATTTTTGACACTGTTTGACATCCAACAAAAGATGGTCATGAATTTTACAGACAATCTTGTACTTGTTTCTGAACTCCAAGTGCTTACAATCATCACAAATCATTATTACACCTTATGGTTTCATGGCCAAATCCATAATGCTGAATGGTTCACCTTCCTTTCTAGGAGCCGGCGCACCCATTCCAAAAGCGGATTTGGCGAATTCCTTATTCATCCTTTTTGAAACTTCGCCGAAAATCATTTTATAAGCGGTACATTGTGGATCAACAGCCTGTGGAGTTTGATATGCAACAATTGCATTATAAGGACATCCTCCTTCACAATATTTTACATATCTGCATTTTTTGCAGTTTTCATCCACATAATCCCTAAATTCCATGAGTTTTGCCCATGCATCGGATTCCTTCAAGTCATCAAAGCTCGGATTTGAAGATACATTTCCCAAAACATACTCAGGCATTCCAACAAATCTGTAACAAGGATATATTGAACCATCTGATCCGACAGCCAATGTTGTTCCAATGCAATCCGCAAATGTGCATAGAGTTCCTCTTCTTCTAAGTGATGATTTGCAGATATGGTCCAAATCCATTACAGTGAACTTATCCAAATCATAAAGATATTTGTCCAACCAATCGACAAGCAGTTTGCCGTGCTCTTCCTGGTCTAGTGCCCAAGGGTCTGCATTGTCTCCCCTAAGTGAAGGCAGAGCGGCGTGAATCTTTAGATTCATTTTTTCTCCTTTGAAGAATTCGTATAATTCATCGGAGAAATCCTTTGAATAATCAGTTACCGTTAAAACAAAATTAATGATTAGCCCTTTGCTTTTGGCAAGCTCATATTTAGACATTGTCTTATCAAAGTAGCCGTCTCCCCTTTGATAATCGTTAATCTCCTTTGGCCCGTCAATGCTTGTGCTTACAACAACATTATATTTTACAAACAGATCAATGAGTTCATCCGTTAAAAGCCAAATGTTGCTCTGTAGGGAAAAACCTTCAAAATTTTCCAGTTTTGAAAGCCTTTCAAGCGCATATTCATAAAAATCATAACCTGCAAGAAGAGGTTCTCCTCCATGGAATGTGAAGTGAACCTTATCATCTCTAAAATCACCTAACCAATTGATGATTTGGTCAATGACTTCCAAATCCATCATTTCCTTCTTATTTTCAGAACCCCAACAGTATTTGCATCTTGATGGGCAGTTTAATGTAGGGATAATCATTACATGAAATGTCATTTTAACCGTAGACTTTATTTAATTCGTTTAATAGTTTCTTTTTCTCATCTTCTTCCATATTATCGTTTACAAAGAAAATGTAACCACATTCCTCACATTTCACAGTATCCATCTCTGCATGTGAACGGTGATTATCTAACATTTTTCTGTGAGCGATCTTATCTTTAGAACCACATTTTGGACATGGCGCTAAAAGTTCTTCAAGTTTCATTTTTTCACCTTTAATTAATATTATGTTTTTGAAGTATATAACCATAAATCATGTTTGCTTTTAGAAAGTATCAACGATTAATCAAATTAACAAGATTCCTATAAATAGGAAAACCGACATGTTCAACAAACCATAATGCATATTTAGAACCTGGAATTTCGAATTCCTTTTTGACCTTTTTCAGTTCCTCGATTATATCCAACTTTTGAGGGCATTTTCTCAGACACTTGCCGCAGGCGTTGCATTTACCCGCATTTCCAGAGTTGCCCATGATTCCGCCAACATACTGATAATAATCTATGAAAGACTGATTGATAAATCCCTTATGGTCAAACAGGTATTTTTCATTGTATATTTTCATGCATTCCGGAATATTTACACCCTGCGGGCATGGCATGCAATAACCGCAAGTCGAACAGTTGATTTTAAGGGAGTTCCTCATTACTCTTTTAACAAGTTCAATTGTTTCCATTTCCTCAAAGCTCAGTGACAATGGAGTGATTCTGTTTGCAACGGCCAAGTTTTCATCAAGCTGTTCCAGACTATTCATTCCTGAAAAGACACATGTTACATTTCGGTTATTTAAAACCCATTCCATTGCCCATTCGGCAGTGCTTTTATTGGGATTTGCTTTTTTAAATATATCTTCTGCTTCCTTAGGCATTTTGCCTGCAAGAATTCCTCCTTTCAATGGTTCCATAACAAAAACCCCCATGCCTTTTGAAGCCGCATATTCAATGCCTTCCATGCTGGCCTGAACATGCTCATCGAAGTAATTGTACTGAACCATCACCACATCCCAGTCATAAGCATCAATCAATAAGGGAAAATCCTCTTTAGGACCATGATATGAAAATCCGATATGTCTGATTTTACCCTCACTTTTGGCTTCACCGATGAACTTGAACAGATTCCTTTTTATCAGCCGATTAAGTGCCTTCAAATCAACGGCATGAATGAGATAATAGTCTATGCAATCCCTTTGGAGGCGTTTCAATTGCTCATCCAATATTTTGCCCATATCCTCATATTTTCTTACGTTGATTGTGGGAAGTTTTGTGGAAATCATTACCTTTTCCTTATATTCCCCCTGCAGGACTTCTCCAAGAAAGGTTTCGCTATCCCCATAGAGGTATGCGGTATCAATAAAATTAACTCCATTGTCAATTGCGTGATAAATCAGTCCTGATGCTTTTTGCCTGTCGATTTTTCCGTTTTTCAGTGGCAATCTCATTGCTCCAAAACCCAATGGAGAAATTTCATCGCCGGTTTTCTGGATTATTCTGTATTGCATGCTATCGTTTTGTCATTCTGATTAATTTGTCCTTGACGATTTTCAGCAGGACTCCGACACCGTGGGTGACAGGTCCTTTGGTTGATGAGTTTTCAACATCATACTTTACTGTTATTGGAACTTCAAGGATTCTGAAGTTATTTTCAGCAGCATCGGCTATCATTTCACTTTCTATTCCAAAACCGGGGTCTCTGAATTTATAGCAGGAAATGGTATCGCCCTTGAATGCTCTAAAACCGCTTTGTGAATCCGTTACATTGGTTCCGGCTGTGATGTTGGTGGCTATATCCAAAACCTTTTGACCGACACGCCTGTAAGCAGGAGTATTTTCCTCAAATCCGTTGATATATCTGCTCCCGTTTACAAAATCAGCCTTGTCTTCAAGGATAGGTTTAATCAAATCAGGTATTTCATCGGGATTGTGCTGTCCGTCACCATCGATTGTAACAACAACATCATATCCGTTTACATTGTTGAATGCGTCTTTTAGGGAAACGCCCTTTCCAAAATTAGTGGGATGTTTTAAAAGGGATGCACCTGCATCCTGTGCGATTTGGGAAGTATTGTCGATACTTCCGTCATCTACAACTAAAACATCGTCAGCGTATTGGAGCGATTTTCTAACGACCTCTCCAATAGCTGCCTGCTCATTGAAAGCAGGAATAATTACAATGACTTTCATATTATTCTATTCTATAGTAATCTTTCATCCATTCAACTGTTCTTTTAATGCCCTCTTCAGGCGGAACCTGTGGATCATGTTTTAAATCACGAATGGCCTTTGAAAAGTCAATTGTTTTGACTTTTGTTGTGAATTCTTCGGCAGGAGTGTATGTAACCAATGAATCGTCAACACCAACTGCATCCAGAACCATATCAGAGTACTGTTTGATGTCCCTTTCCCATTCCTGTTTACTTCCAACATTGTAAACCTCTCCAGGAATGAAATTATCAACAATGTTTGCAAAGGTTCTGACAGTATCTTCAACGTAATCGATTATTCTTTTGTGGCCCATGTGAACGGAATATGGAAGTCCATGCAGAGCTTTATATATGAAAATTGGAATGAAACCTTTATATGGTGAGTAAGCTTCATGAGGTCCGTAACAGTTTACAGGCCTTACGCGTACGGTTTCAGTTCCGAACATGGTGGCTGAGTTCATGCACATGAGCTCTCCGGCCCATTTTGAAATAGCATAATCGTTCATCTGATAAGTCTGGGAAATAGGAACGTTTTCCATTACATCTTCGGACATTATTCCCTCATAATCCCCGTAAACTTCAGCTGATGAAAATGAAATCATTCTGAAGCCCAGTTTTTCCTGAAGGCGTATCATATTCTTCAAGCCGATTACATTGGTTTCCCAAAGGTTTTCATAATATCCTTCACCGTTCCATCTTCCGTATTCGGCGGCCAAGTGGTAGACATAATCGAATTTGTCATTGTCATCGAATATCCTTTCCATTTGGCGATAATTCCTTACATCACCTCTTACATAATCTGAATAAGAATCTGAATATAAATCAGCTTCTCCTTCATGATGCAATAAATCAACTGCCAATACTTCATGGCCTCTGCTTCTAAGTTCATTGCAGAGGTTTGTTCCAATAAAACCGCTACCGCCAGTAACTAAAATTCTTTGAGTTTCCATTATTATGCCTCTTTAATCATTTCTTTCATGTATGCTATCAAATCATCTTTGGATTCAGGATCGTCCATTGCAAATTCAATTGATGTCTTCAGCCATTCGAACCTGTTTCCGATATCGTAGGTTTTTCCTTCGAATGTTACCCCATAGATTGAGTCTAACTTTTGAAGTGCGTCTGTAAGCTGGATTTCCCCACCGACACCAGGCACTGTTTCATCAATCTTGTCAAATATGTCAGGTGTCAGAACATAACGCCCCATAATTGCCAGATTGGAAGGAGCCTGGTGAGCCAAAGGTTTTTCAACAAGCTTTTCAATATTGTAAACGTTGTCTTCGACTTCTGTTCCTTTAATTATGCCGTATCTTTCCACTTTCTCATATGGCACTTCCTCAAGTGAAATTGCTGAAGCGTCATACTTTTCATAAACATCTATCAGTTGTTTGGTGCATGGAACAGGACCTTTTGTGATTGAATCTCCTAAAAGCACTGCAAACGGTTCTCCGCCGATGTGTTTTTTGGCACAGTAGATTGCATCTCCAAGGCCTCTTTGTTCCTTTTGCCTTACATAGCAGATATCGGCCAAGTCAGTGATTGCACGTACCTGCTTTAAGCGGTCATCTTTACCTGCACTTTGTAGGGTCTGTTCTAGTTCGAATGATTTGTCGAAATGGTCTTCAATAGATCTTTTATTTCTACCGGTAACAATCAAAATATCGTCAATTCCTGAAGCTACCGCTTCCTCTATTACATACTGGATTGTTGGTTTATCATAAACCGGCAACATTTCCTTAGGTTGCGCTTTAGTAGCAGGCAAAAATCTTGTTCCGAATCCTGCTGCTGGAATTACAGCTTTCATAATCTATCACCATACAAATTTAATTATTAATAGGTTTATTTAAAATGCTATAAATATATTAGTGAAAGTTAAGGTTATTTCCTAACTATAATTTTATTTTTATTTTCCAATCCATTGCAGACTGTATATGTGATTATTTATGGTGAATTTAACATATTTCAATTGCCAATTTTCAATCCTCACCATAAGTTTTCCAAAATCAGAAGTTAAATAGTGCGGGGGACGGGACTTGAACCCGCGAAGGGACTGACCCACTAGGCCCTCAACCTAGCGCCTTTGACCGCTCGACCACCCCCGCAAAAAACAAAAGTAGTTATGAAAAAATATCTTTTTTAAGTTATATATAGTTAACTATTTTTAGCATAATTTTATGGTAACTTCCATAATTTTCTCATTTTTTAAATCTTCAATCAATGCCTCATCAAGATCACAAGCCGCCTTATCTGCATGAATCATTAGGGTACGTGAACAGGTGAAATCGCTTTTGCGGCAAACAATATCAGTAGGATGGGTTAAAGTCAAATCCTCATGACCAAAACCGGTTATTTCATCATGACCGTTCTCAGTATCTAATATAACAGTGATTTTAGTATTAGAATCAGCAATTTTGTCTTTAAACTCCTCTGGAAAATTTAACATTGACTTATCTGCTGATGTTCCGACAATGCAATCAGCAGTTGGACCTATTTCAGCATCCTTTGTAACTTCAAAGGTAGATTTGTGAAGGGAAGTCACATTCTTATGGCCCCTGCTTTTAAGTTTGAAAATCATGAATATAATTTAGAATGAAAAAACTAATAAAATTTTTCATAGGCCTTTAAAAAAAAGAGATTGGGCTATTGAAAGGATAATTCAATAGCTATTCTAAAATATAAATTCCCTGTTTTTCTTGTGATTGTATGTTATTTCAAAGGAATTGAGAGCTAAATTCTTTAAAACTTCCAAATCATTGTCATTTATACCAACAACACTTTCCCATTCCTTTTCAAGATTTGCAATCTCATCTAAAATTTCAATGCCATCAGGGGTTAATCTGCAATCGTACTCAAGCCCATCACTAGGCTGTTTGTCAACTTCAATCAGGCCGATTTTTGCCAGCTTTTCATATTTCTTCAAATATAATCCTAAATGAATGTTAAACAAATCATCCTTTTTGGCTTTTTCGAATTGCTTAATTCTGATTTTTCTGTGATGAGGTTTTTCATGCTTTTTAACCTGTTTTAGTAGTTTAATCTGACTTTCATGCAAGAATATGCTTAGATTTTCACGTACATAAGTCATCTTAGACTCTTCAATAATACCTATTAGTGCTGAAGCAGGCATGTTAGCGATTGCATCGATATGTGGATGTGCCATAATATCACCTATTTCATCTGTCCGAATATTCCTCTAATGATTCCTTTGGAAACCTCACGGGTAACAGTGGTGGCGGCTTGAGTTGCTGCCTTTTCTACAACCTTTTGGGTAGTGGTCTTTTTAGCCCTTTTACCTTTTTTTGTTTGTCCTTCTAAAACAGTCCCTAAAATGCCTCCCAATAAATCCGCGGCACCAGGCTGTTGTGGAGCTTCCTGTTGAGGCTGTTCGGGTGCCGGTTGAGTCTGTGCCTTGACCTCTTCAATGACTTCAGGAGCCACTTCACTTTCGATGTTTGGATTTTCATCAATTTTAGCCAACAACATTTCATAAGCGGATTGTGCATCGACAGCTTCACCGTATTTGGATTTCAAGGTTGAAATATCGATTAGCTGATTCCTTAAATCATCTTCAATGGCTCCGATGTGGCTTTGCGGAGGCACAATATCCACCTGCTCGACCACTGTAGGTACGCCCTTTTCATCCAAAACTGATACCAATGCTTGACCGATTCCCAAATTGGAAATCACTTCAGCAGTATCGAAATTAGGATTTGCCCTGAAGGTTTCTGCTGCAACCTTTACCGCTTTTTGATCTTTTGGAGTGTATGCGTGAAGTGCATGTTGAACACGATTTCCCAATTGCGCCAATACATCATCCGGAATGTCTGCTGGGGACTGTGAAATGAAGTATACTCCAACGCCTTTTGACCTGATTAAACGTACAATCTGTTCTATTTTTTTGCCGAATTCAGGAGACATGTCGTCGAATAATAGATGTGCCTCATCAAAGAAGAATACGAATTTAGGCTTGTCCATGTCACCCACTTCAGGTAGCTTTTCAAATAAGTTAGACAACATCCAAAGCAGGAATGTGGAATAGATTTCAGGAGACATGGTTAATTTCTGAGCATCCAGAATGTTGATTACACCATTTCCGTTATCGTCTACCTGTATGAAGTCATCGAGCTCCAATGCAGGTTCTCCGAAGAAATCGTTTCCCCCTTGATCTTCAAGGGTAATCAAACTTCTTAGGATTGTATTTGCAGATTTCTCGGCAATTGCTCCATATTGGCCTTCGATTTGAGCCTTGTTTTCAACGACATAATTAATCATTGATTTTAAATCCTTCAAATCAATTATCGGAAGTGAATTTTCATCCGCCACTCTGAATACGATGTTCAATACGCCGGATTGCGCTTCGGATAAATTTAAAATTTTGGAAAGCAATACAGGTCCCATTTCGGATAATGTTACCCTTACAGGAAGTCCCTTTTGACCGAACAGGTCCCAAAATTCCACAGGATATTCCTTGAATTTGAATCCTTTCGCGTCAAGACCGTATCTTTCCCTGTTTTTAGTAATAAAATCGTTTCCTGAACCTACTTTTGCAAGTCCTGAAATATCTCCTTTCATATCCGCTAAAAATACAGGGACTCCTAAATCAGAAAATGATTCTGCCAATACTTTTAAAGTTACAGTTTTACCAGTCCCTGTTGCTCCGGCTATCAGACCATGACGGTTAGCCAGTTTTGGTAATAAAAACACGTCAGTATTCTCATTACAGCCAATTAATATTTTGTCTTCGGCATACATTGCTTCACCCATTTTCAATTTTCTTTATTAGATAGTTAGTTTTTTTAACTATATTATTCTTATTAAATGAACTTGAGATTCTTTTAATTGCATCTAAATTTTTGACAAAATTGTCAAGCCATGAGAAAATGTCTCCCGGATAGACTTGAATTTGATATTTTCTGAAAAGTTTATTTGAAATGTCCTGCGGGTCCTTTCCCTTAAGCCTTTCATGAACAATGAACTCTGATATTCCCCTCTGCAGACACTGGCAGAATGGCCTGTCCTGACATCTGCATTGCATGAAGTCTGTTTGAAGACCAATCAAGGCATCCTGGAATTTCTTATCCAACTTTCCTATTGCCTCGCCTGAAGATATTATGTCCAATGTGGATTCTGCAAACAGCCTTGTTGAAAATTTGATTTTCAGGGCATTTGATATCTGATTGTGAACAACACTTGAAAGATATGCGTTTTCAAACATCTCCAAATCAATTGCCATCGCTAAAATCAAGACCTTCAGTTTGTCATACTTTTCCTTTTTCTTGTACATAGGGGACAAACCGACATATCTTTTCAGATAATTATGGTCATTTAAGGTATTCTTAATGAATTCCGCATCCTCGATTGATAAAAATGAAACTGATGCTGCCCTTCCATACTTAGTGACTTCCAGTTTATTGTCAGCGGTTCTTTTGATTAGGCCCAAATCCTCCATTTCATCAACGGCTATCCTGATGCTTATCGGAACATCGATATCTTTATAAAATCTGTTCAACTCATCGAAGGATTTTATGGATGTTGAAGAGATATCCGCCAAAATCTGTTCGTATGATGACTCTTCATCATATTCAATGTATACGTCATCGCTGTTGCTTTCAAGAAGGTCCAACGCCATTGCCTCTTCCGATTCGCCTGCAAAGTCATTTCCAACTTCAGGAAGAAGGTAAACTATACCCCTGTCATGATAGGACGGTCTTCCCGCACGTCCAAGCATCTGCGAAAACTCGTTTGGATTGATCCATTTGTTTCCCATCACCAATGAATCGAAGATTACCTGTGAAGCCGGAAAGTCCACACCCGCCGCAAGGGCGGCCGTTGTGACAACGCAGGATATCTTACCCTTATCGAAGTCCTTTTCTATCTTTTCCTTTTTATAATAGGATAATCCCGCATGATATGCATGGGCATTGACCTGCTTATTGTTTAGGAAATTGGCAATCTGATGGGTTTTTCGTCTTGAATTAGTAAATATGATTGTTTGACCTCTGAAACCCTTCTTGGATTTGGTGTTGAATTCCCTTTTAACCAGTTTCTGCATGATATGACGTTTTTGGGACTCGTTTCTTACATAAACCAAATGCCTTTCCAAAGGAACCGGCCTTTCGGAATATTCGACCAGCTTCATGTTAAACTCTTCAGACAGGAAATCAGGATTTTTGACTGTTGCTGAAAGTCCTATGATTTGGGTTTTGGGATATAAATGTTTTATTCTTTTTATTAATCCATTGAGACGTGTTCCACGGTCTTCATCGTCAATCATGTGGATTTCATCAATCAGTACAACGCCCAAATTGGATAAACTCTTTGAGTTGCCGTTCCTTAGAAGATAATCAATTCCTTCATATGTTGCAACCACAATATCCGCTTTGGATACATCAGAATCCGGCAATTTCAATTCGCCTTTCGCTTTTACACGATTCCTACCGACCTTAATGGCTACCTTCAACCCAAGCTTTGAGTATTTCTTTTTGAAATCGCGGTATTTCTGGTTTGCAAGGGCAACCAACGGTGTCAGGAAAACGAACTTATGGCCTTCAAGCGCTTTCGTAATTCCCGCAAGTTCCCCTACCAATGTCTTTCCAGAACCTGTTGCACTGACAACCAGCAAATCCTCTCCTTTCAATAATCCCTCTTTAATGGCCAAATACTGAACAGGCAACAGTTCAGTGTTTCCTGAGTCCAGCAAAACTTCCTTGAATTCCTTTGGAATCTTAAGCCGTTTCATGTCAACCGGAGGTATGATATGCTTTGATTTTCTGGTCTTATCGAATAAGGTCAACTGTTTGTTCTTCAACGGATCGAAGTGAGGGTCCAAAACCGACAATGTCTTTTCCAGACTGCCTGTTTTTTCCAGGGTTGATTTTAGGTTTCTGAATATCTTTTTGTCAAAACCCTGAAGTTTCAACTCCTCCTTAATCGTATCATGAGCACAGTTCTTACAGATTAGCTGGTTATTATGTTTATATGAAAACTCAGAATTCACAATGGTAATGTTTCCTTCATAGGCGCAGAAATCACATACCTGAGTGTGCCTTACTTTGATATTAAGTGATTTCAGATAGTTTTCAACTTTCTTGTCAGGAGTTGCAAGAAATACTGCCTGTGAACGCAAGAGCTTGACAACCTCTCCCGGAGGAACCAACTTTTCATTCAAAGTGGAATTGTCCTTAAAATTATAATCCGCGACGAATCTGGAAATGGATATCGAATCCCCATCATCGCTGAATTTGATATTGCCTACAAATTCCGGTTCCCTTTTATGATTCAATGCGCCCTTCGGAGAACCGATCGGATATAATCTCCACTGTTTTTTTATCTTTTTTAAAACCAGCATTATATTTAGATTTATAATTAATTGTTAATAAATTTTAAAAAAATAGTAAGAATTTGATTATTCCATATAATCAAATCTGGTTTCCAAAACAATAATCAGCACAAATCCTATTAGAGCAACGATAATGCATGGCAACAGACCTGAGATATTCATGCTTACTGAATTTACAATCTCCACAGCCGGAACTTTAAGTGACCCGAGCATTACACCAATGAGAAATGCCATTGTCACTTCCTCATGATTCTTAAGCAGGAAATTGAGTATTTTTGAAAATCCAAGTATTCCTATCAATGCTCCTACAACAAAAACGATTATTTCAGTGAAATGAAGTTGGTGAAGTGCATTCAACATGTATTTGTACTGTCCCAATAGCAACAGCAAAAAGGAACCTGAAATTCCCGGCAATATCATTGCACAAATCGCAATCATTCCGGAAATGAATATTACAAGCAGTGAATGATTTGCAGCTATCGGATTGAGGCTTACGAATATATAAGTCAGAACAGCGCCCATCAAGGCAAAGAATATGTTTTTCAAGTTGATTTCGTTGAGCTTTTTAAATAGGATAACTGCTGAGGCAATAATAAGTCCCAAGAAAAATGAATATGTCAAAGCGGTATGGTTATCCATGCAGTAGGTAACCACCTTTGCCAATGTCAGGAATGCCACTGCGATACCCAAAACCAATGGAATGAAGAATTTGAAATCTATCTCTTCAAGCATCTGATTCCAGAATCCCCTGAAATCCGCTTTTAATAACGGTTTTAGAAATCCGAATTTAATATTACTTATTGCTTCCACCAGATGAGCGTAAATTCCTGTAATCAATGCGATTGTTCCGCCTGAAACTCCCGGAACGATATCGGCAGACCCCATCAGGACTCCTCGAACGAATATTAAAATTGCTTCCTTGACATCAAAACTCAAACTATCACCTTATTGTTATTAATTACTTTATATTTAACATTTAAATGTATTGTTTTTTATAAGATAATAACAATATAGATACATAGGATGTGTTAACATG
>NZ_JAFQXT010000037.1 GCF_017406825.1 Methanobrevibacter sp. | reverse complement strand
TCTCATTAAAGAGAATAAAATGGATTTATACTCAGTTATTAGTGTAATACAGTTCATATCACTAACTTAAAAAAAGTCCTAAAAAATCAAAAGGAGAAAATGAAAAATGTTCAAAATCAAATAATTTCTGCCAACACTCAATTATGCTAATTTATTAAAATTTAGGAAGTGCATTAATGAAAGTTAGAAAAGCGACAGCTAATGATTTGGATGATATCATGGAAATCTACAGGATTGCGCAGGATTTCATGATAAAAAATGGAAATCCCAACCAGTGGGGCCATACATATCCAAGTCTTGAGTTAATCAAAGAAGATATTGAAAGTGGCATTTGCAATATCATTTGCGATGAAAATGATATAATTCATGGTGTTTTTGCACTTGTTTTTGGTGATGAACCGACTTATGAAAATATTGAAAACGGTGAATGGCTCAATGATGATGAATATGTGACAATACATAGAATTGCAGGTGATGGCAAAGTAGGTGGAATATTCAACAGTGCTATTGAATACTGCAAGAATATATGCAACAACATCCGTATAGACACACATGAAAGCAACAATATAATGCAGAAACTGATAGAGAAAAATGGCTTTCAGAAATGTGGAATAATATATGTCCGAGATTCACCAAGAATAGCGTATCATTGGTCTAAAAATAATTTAATGAAATAATAGAGAAAAATAAATTGTTCACTAACTATTAATACTTTCAATCATAAATAATATAATTAGGTGTTTGAATGGTATATACGCAAATAGAAATTTTAAAAGCTATAGCCGAAATTGCAATTTTTTTAATTCTGATGGGAATCATTAAAATTATTCGTGATTATTTAGGTAAAAAATCATATAGGATTTTGAATCCTAAGGAATATTTTCCGGATGAGGAAATCCATTCATTAAAACAGATATTCTATTTGATAATGATGGCACTGTTCTTCATCAACATATTATATTCATTAATAATGCCTAAAAATGATGTAATCTATCTGGCATTATTAGATATTTTCCTTTCATTATATGTTGCAGTCACATTAGACAAATCAACACTGAAAAATAAAATTTTAGTATTATTATTAATCCCATTCGGTTCCCTAACATATATCCTATTCCGCTACAGTCTAGTTGGATTTCTTGACTTACTCCATGTGCCTATATTCATTTACTTGATTAAACTATATTATGATAAGTTCAAAATGTATACCAAATCCAACGGTTTGGGAATAACAATCATATTGTTGTTCATTATTATATTCCTCAGCTTCCTATTTACCCAGATAGTGGAGGGCGTGAATGCACTGGATTCATTAGTGATGGTTTCAAATGCATTTACAAGTAATGGATATGCAGTTTTAGGGTCTACAATTCTAGGAAAAATAGATGCAATACTCCTGGTTTGGGCGGGTTACATATTATCCGGCGTAGGTACTGCAACACTAACCGCAGCAATACTCATACGACATTACAATTCAAAATTAAAAGAACATGACGATAATATTAATCAGATTAATGTCAAATTAGATGAATTGAAGGATAATGATGATAAAATTAATCAGATGGATGCCAAATTAGATGAATTGAAAGATTTAATCAAAAATAAAGATTAAATCTTTTTTGCAACAAAAGAATTTAAATCCACTGACAGACTTTTAGAAATAGGTTTGCATTTACAGCAAAGAAGTGAAAAGACATCTTTTCCTTCAAGATTCATTTCTGTCAATCCTTCATAGTTTGCCATTCCTTTTGATATTATGAAATCACTGCTATCAAAGATTTCCCTAAACTCACAGGAAAACATTTCTTCAACAATTCCACCCATATCGCTTCCAACAGTGACAATTTCCGCCAGTTGGTCAAGTCCCGCTTCAATTGCCTCTTTTTTGCAAGCATCATTTACAATCGGTGAACTTTTAACTGCAACTGTAACATTCACATCATACTCCCTGATTTTTTCAATGAGCAACCTGTCAAAGACTATTTCTCCTGTATTGTCAACCAAATACAATAAATCACTGTAATGTTTGAGTGCATTTTCCAATTGTTGAGTGTCATTGATGCTTAAATCTTTGCCTAAATTTTTCAAAATCAACTTTTCAAAATCAGTGCTCGGACTGTATGCTCCAAAATCCAATATATTTCCAACAATGGAGAGTTTTACATAAGTTTCTAAATCATCATTGCTTTTAATCATATCCTTAATGTCCGGAAGAATTGACAATGCAATTTCATTGCTGATCTGTTTTTCTCTAATATATGCATCACTGCATTGGGTCTTCTGTTTGATGTATTGGTTAACTTCTGTTGCAAGTTTATTGGGTTGTGAATCCTTTTTGAAGTTTTCTGACATATATTCTATGCAATTTTGCATCAATTCGAACTTCAATTTTTCATCATCTGTCGAAAGGTCAAGGACTTCCCCAACCTGCCTCATGATACATGCTCCACATTCATAACTTAACTTAATTCTACCACGACCTTCAATTGAACTTTAAGCTATCGACTGCATAAATCAGCTCAAGCATATGCACATCCTTGATGTCCTGTGAAAAGAAACTGTTTTCCTCATAGTAAAATGCAGGAACACCATTTTCATTTAAAGGCACTGTAAGGTAAGGTCCACTTGTAGTGAATTGCGGATTGTAATATGAAACGTTTTCAGTGTCATTTGAAACCGCCACAGCATAGCTTTCGCCTAAAGATCCCTCAACAGGACTGAATACAAATGTGTTATGGTCTCCATATGCTCCACCGTGTGCATGGACATCAACCACCAATTCATAACTGCCATTCAATATTGCAGGATATACATATTTCAGCGCCAATTCCTGACCTGTTTGCCTTCCAGGCTCATCATCAGGCAGCAATTGCCCATATTGGCTAAAATCAAGAGTGACATTGATAACATATATGTCATATGAGTAATTCAGGTTTGTCAAATTGGGCAGAATCTTTAGAAATGTATTATGGGTATCATTTTCAAGAGGATGAACCCCTACAACATAAGCAATTTTAGGAGAATTCGGATTTCCAATGTTTCTTATAACCTCCACAGATCCTAAACTGTCATTTGCTATGATTTCATGAGTTATTTTAAACTCATCATTGTCGTCATGGACCGTTTTGATTTGGGTGAAAAGGGCAACACTAAAAATCAAGAGAACAATTATCAGCAATATTATTTTTCTATTCATATTAATCACTATTTTTAGCTGAAATTCAGACTGTCGATTGCATAAATAAGTTCCATCATGTGAGAGTCCTTTTCGCTCTGTGGTGCGAAGCTGTACTCCTCAAAGTAAAATGCAGGAACTCCATTTTCATTTAAAGGCACTGTAAGGTAAGGTCCGCTTGTTGTAGATTGGGGAGCATAATATGAAATGTTTTGTGAGTTGTCTGCAACTGTTTGAGCGTACTGGCTGGCCAATGATTCCTTGACTGGGCTGAAGACAAATGTCCTATACTCGTATGCTCCTACATTTGAGTGAACGTCAACTGCCAACTTATAGTTTCCGTTTAAAATTTGCGGATATACGTATTTCAAGGCCAGATTCTGTCCGTTTTGTCTGCCGGGACTGTTGTCTGATGAACCGTCACCATAATAACCTATATCGCTTGTTACATTTATGATATATATGTCATAGCAATAGTTAAGATTGGACAAATTAGGCAATATCTTAAGCAATGTCCTGTGGGTTTCATTTTCAAGCGGATGAACACCGACAACATATGCTATTTTTGCACCATTCGGATTTCCAATGTTTCTTATTACCTCAACCGAACCGATTGTATCGTTTGCAAGAACTTCATGATTTGGCGCAGATCCGTTTGCAGCATGATTGTTGTCGGAGTGAGGCATGTGTATGATAGCCATCATTATCCCTGCAATAACAACCAGCAATATTATAATTAATATATAATCTCTTTTTATCATGAAAAATCCTTGTTTTAAATAATTGACTGCTTAGAATTTATAGTGGATGTTGTGCAACTTGTATAAGCACACAGAACTGCTTGACGGAAATGCATAAATCATATAATCAAGCTCTTCAAGAGTTATCCTTTTGTTTATGATGAACGCAAACATGTTTGCAACATTTTCAGCATCAGCTGCATATATCTCGGCACCGACAATCTGCAAATCCCTATCCACAATGACCTTTGCCTCAGCAGTCAAATCGTTTTTAAGCTCCAAGGAATATGACCTGCCGTATCTTATTGTGTGAACTTCATATTCATCACTGTCTTCAGCAACATATGCAGGCACACCCACTGTAGCAATCCTTGGAATGGTATATGCCACGGCAGGAACAACTGGATATGTTATCTCATCAGCTTCGCCCAAAAGTTCCTTTGCAAGATATTTTGAGTGATGTATTGCGACAGTTACAAGCTTTGCAATTCCAGTGTCAGCAACATCTCCTGATGCATAGATATTTGGAACTTCCGTTTGCAGATGACCATTTACTTTAATCCCTTTGGAGGTATAGGTCAATCCAACATTTTCAAGACCAATGTCCTCTACATTGGCTGTTCTTCCCATAGCAGCTATGACATAATCTCCTGTTATGCTTTCGCCACCACTTAATTTGACTGTAAATCCGTTTTCATAAGCCCTGTTGTCCATTTTGGATTCAGGATCTCTGAGATATTCATCTGCATTTTGGGCTGATGCAACATTAAGCACCTTGGCTTCCGGATTATCAATTTCGATGTTACTAATAATTTCGTTTACTGTTTGGTTAAAATGGAATCTGATGCCTTTTTCTTTTAGAATTTCGATTACCTTTTCCACATAAGGCTGATGGAAGTATTTTAAGGCCATGTTTCCTCTGATGATTACATCCGCTTCAAGACCTGCTTCTGCAAGTATTGATGCAAATTCCATTCCCACAAAACCTGCGCCAATGATGATTGCGTGTTTTGGAAGATCTTCAATATCCAGAAAGTCTGTGCTGTCATGGAGGTATTCGCTTCCAGGAATTTCTGGAATTACAGGCTTAAGTCCAGTACATATTACTATTTTATCTGTTGTAAAGGTCTTGTCAGCTACCTGCACCGTGTGGTCATCCAGTATGACTCCTTTTCCATGAGCCACATCCAAATCATATTCATCGAATTTGCCGTCTAAAAATGCAGACATTCCGGCGATTCTTTTTCTTTTGTACTCCATTAAATCAGGCCAGTTTACATCAAAATCGCCTGATTTTCCAACGCCTTCAAAATTGTCAGCCAGGGCCTTGATTTCATATGGTGCATCAAGAAGTGCCTTTGAGTTGCAACCCCTGTTTGCGCATGCACCTCCGTATAGGCTTTCTTCAACAATCAATATTTTAAGGCCTGCTTTTCTTAAAAAACGGCCACCTTGCCAAGCAGCATTTCCACTTCCAATATAAATTACATCATAATCCATTTTTTTAACCTCTAGATAATATTTGTTTAAAAAAGAATATATAGTTTATATATGGAGGTGACGGTTTAAAATAAAAAAATAATGATGTTATTATTCATTCAATGTCCAATAACATCTTTTTGGTGAAACAATTGTTTCATCTTTTTTCAATTCTTTCATTATTTTGTCTACTTCCTTTTTCTCGACGCCTGAAAGTTCACTGACTTTTTTAGCGTTTAAAGGTTCTTCTGAATTTTTGAATGCTTCAATTACTTTTTCTTTATTATCCATAGTATCACCTATAAGTCTAATCCTTTTTCAATCATCTTTTGCCTTAATTCTGCCATTGATTGTTTTACGTCCTTTTCTGCCACTCTTTCGATGACTCTTTCATTTTCCAAAAAGCGGTTTTTGTACTCCTCTCTTTTGTCGTCATCAATCATGTCCACTCTAGTGTAGTCAATCAATGATTCCAAAAATGAATATATACCTCTGTTAAGTGCCTTTGCACCTTTTCTGTTGATGTTTATTTTAATGTTTTCTGCAGTTACGATATAGCTTTTGGACCCTTCATTGACATGATCCTTTTCAGCCGTGAGCTCTTCTATTGATTTTACAAGGCAAATGAAGTATGCATCTGCATCTTTAAGATATGCAATGTCGTCATCTTTCACCAATTTTAGATTTTCCAGGTTTCCATAAAGGGCATCAGCATATATTTTTGGATTTTCAGTGATGTTTACGACAAAAAGATTGGTATGCATTATATTTTCCAATGTTTTGCTTCCGTCAAATATGCGTGCCGCCACATCATAATCATTTATGCATTTTACACCCATCGGAGCTGCGTTGATTTCACCCTCACTGTTCATGGTGGTGTAGATTGATTCATATCTTGCTCCAGGTTCCATTCCAATGCTTTCTAAACTAAATGACATTTACTCACCAGGGATATTTTTATTATTATTTTAAAATAGAAAAGTGGGAACTTTAATTTGAAATTTTAATGATAATGTGAATATTTAATATTTGCAGTCATTTTTCCATAACAAATCAAGAAATAGACATATTAAATTTTTAAAATAGTAACAACCAAATCGTTGAGACTCAGCTGTTGACTATTTAAAGATTATCATCACAAATAATCTTAAAATTTAGTAATTGAAGAAATCTTTAGCCCAACTGACTTTATGTTTAATGTCTTGAACTTTCATTTCATAGGACTTATCGGAATCCCCATAGTTTTCATCTAAATTTTCAGCTTTATTGTCAACATCCAATGTGCTTTCCTTAACTTTTTCAAATAATGAAATTTGTTCCTCATCAATTTCAGATATTTCAGGCCATGCCTTTTCTTTCATTTCAAAAAGTTTATCAATAGCGTCACCAACAGTGATGTCATTTGCTTGCAAATGTTTAACTTTTTCAATTTGCTCTTCTGTTAATTCAATTTCCATTTTAGCCATGTTTTTTCCTCAAAAAATTGTTAATTAATATTATATATTTAAAAAGTCATTAAAATTATTTTTCATATTTTTGTTTCATTATAAACTGTTTCATTAGAAACATTTATAATATATTCAATACATATTTAAAATCAGGTGAAGCTATGGATGAAAATACAAATCAGAACCTGTATGATAATTCTCCTTTTATTGCATGGATTCATAATATATCGCTAAATCAGCAGAAATATATGAAATCCAAACTGGACGGACTTGATTTTGACCACAATATGAGATATATCATATTCATATTTGACAATCCGAACTGTTCTCAAGAGGACCTGGTGAACATGTTCGGGCAAAGCAAAGGAAATATCGCAAAAGTATTGAGAAAATTCGAGGACGACGGATACATCAAAAGACAAATCGACCCGAATAACAGAAGAAAGTACATGTTGACTACGACTGAAAGGGGCAATGATATAGTTCCAAAAATCAGACAAATCTCAAAGGATTGGGAAAAAGAGGTTGGAATTAGTGAAGACGATTACCTCTTGAAAAAGAGAATAATTGAAATTGCCCTTAATGGAATGAAACTTGTTGAGTGATATTATGAAATTGGATTTGGAAACCTACGTTGTTTTTGTATCATTTATAACCGCATTTTTTGCAGTGTTTTTATCTGCAGGAATCGTTTTGGGAGTTCCATCAATAGCAAGTGAATTTGGAATGAACAATATCGTTCAAAACTGGATTATAACAATTGCGCTACTTGTAGTAGCAGTATTTACACTTCCGGCAGGTCAGATTTCAGGAAAATTCGGAGTAAAAAAATCACTTATAGCCGGAGTTCTGGTTTTCCTTTTAGCCTCAATTGGAGCATGCCTGTCATTTTCAACAGAATCATTTTTATTTTTCAGAGTAATTCAAGGCATAGGAGGAGCATTTTCAAATGTCGCATCCATGGCAATGGTTGTTCAGGCAATCAAACCTCAAAACAGAGGAAAGGCTTTGGGTTTTACAGTAACAGGAGTATATCTGGCAGGTTCACTATCTCCTGTGATAAGCGGATTTTTGGTATATAACTTTGGCTGGAGATCAATGTTTTACTTTGTGGTTCCATTCTTTGTAGTTTGCATTGCACTCATGATTTGGAAAATCCCCGGAGATTGGAAGACCTATGAAAACGATAAAATTGACTCTATCGGATACATAATCTATGGAATCGGCATCCTCCTGTTCATCTATGGATTTACAAGTTTAATGAACATTACCGGAAAGGCCTGCGCACTCATAGGTTTCGTTCTGCTGATTGTCTTTGCATATTATGAGACTAAAGTGAATACTCCTGCATTCAACATGAGACTATTCAAAAACATGAAGTTCACATCATCAAACGTTGCAGCTCTGTGCAGCTACCTTGCAATTGCGGCAATTACAACAATCCTGAATTATCACTTCCAGTATGTCAGGGGATGGAATGCACAGCTATCCGGTTTGATACTGATAATTACGCCCATTATAATGGCAATTATGGCTCCGAATTCAGGAAAGCTTTCTGACAGAATACATCCTCAAAAGCTAGCCGCCATAGGAATGTCCATAGCAACTGTGACACTGGTGATCTTAATATTTTTAGATGCAAACACTCCAATTTATCTTATTGTAGTCGCAATGGTTTTACAGGGAATCGGAATGGGACTTTTCACAACACCAAATACTAATGCAATAATGAGTTCAGTTCCACCGAAAGAAACTCCAAACGCTTCAGCGGCACAGTCAGCAATGAGAACCATAGGCCAGACAATGAGTCTTGGGCTTTTAACTCTCATGTTTGCATGGGTAATGGGCAGCCTTAAACTTTCAGCGCAATATGCCGGCATGATCGTTCAGGCATCACAATTTGTTTGCATAATTTGTACGGTGATTTGCATAATAGCAGTCTTTGCATCACTTGTAGGCATACGTTCAAAAGATTCATTTAATCAATAAAAAAAATAAAAGAGGGATAATATGAAATTAGATTTAGAAACTGTTGTAGTATTTGTATCATTTATTACATCATTTTTTGCAGTATTTTTATCAAATGGAGTCATTATTGGAGTCCCGGCAATTGCACAGGACTTTGCAATGAACAATGTAATCCAAAACTGGATTCCGACAATTCTATTTCTTGTAGTTGCAGTCTTTACAGTGCCTGCAGGACAGATTTCAGGAAAATTCGGAGTGAAAAAATCACTTCTTGCGGGAATCATCGTATTCCTTATAGGTTCAATAGGAGCATGCCTTTCATTTTCAACAGAAACATTCTTATTTTTTAGAGTAGTTCAAGGAGCAGGAATGGCATTTCTGAATGTATCTGCAATGGCAATGGTGGTTCAGGCAGTCAAACCACAAAACAGAGGAAAAGCGCTTGGATTTACAGTAACCGGAGTATATCTTGCAACATCACTTTCACCTGTAATCTGCGGATTTCTGGTACATAATTTCGGATGGAGATCAATGTTTTACTTTGTGATTCCATTTTTAGTACTATGCATAATTTTAATGGTTCTTAAAATACCTAAAGAGTGGAAAACATATGAAAAGGACAAAATCGATAAAGTCGGATCAGTATTATATGCAATAGGCATTCTGGCATTCATCTATGGATTTACAACACTGATTACAACAACAGGAAAAATATTGACAGTTGCCGGCGTGATTTTGCTTATAATATTCGGATGGTATGAACTGAAACAGAAATCACCTGTATTTAACATGAACCTGTTTAAAAACAAGAAGTTCACATCATCAAACATTGCAGCGCTGTGCAGCTATCTTGCCATAATGGTCGTTACAACAATCCTAAACTATCATTTCCAATACGTAAGGGGCTGGGACGCACAGATGTCAGGAATGATACTGATAATCACACCAATAATAATGGCTCTGATGGCTCCAAATTCAGGAAAATTGTCAGATAAGATTCATCCGCAAAAATTGGCCGCAATAGGCATTGGAATTGCAGCGGTTGCACTGGCAATACTGACATTCCTAAACGGCGACACACCACTTTATGTAGTAATATTGGCAATGGTGCTTCAGGGTGTAGGTATGGGACTTTTCTCAAGCCCGAACATGAACGCAATCATGAGTTCAGTTCCGCCGAAAGATGCACCAACAGCATCAGCGTCACAGGCAACAATGAGAACAATAGGTCAAACCATGAGTTTAGGTCTATTGACACTGATATTTGCATGGGTGATGGGCAGTCTGGAACTGGCTCCTGAATACGCAAGCATGATTGTACAGGCATCACAAACAATATGCTTAATCTGTACAATAGCATGTGTGCTTTCAGTTTTCGCTTCACTTGTTGGTATCAAGTCAAGCGACAAATTCAATACCGACAGACCAGATTGATAGTATCTTTACTATCAATTTTTTCTTATTTTTCTTTTACTACCTTACCGTCCATATGTTCAACTGTTATCTCATACACTTCTGTTTTCTCTAAAAGACGATTGATTTCATCAACTGTTTCTTCATGGGTTGGAAAGAACTTGTCTCCCAAATAGGTTAGTGCTTCTATTTTTTCATCATTATCTGTCAATATCCTAATCTTTCCAAATGCAATGACGCTTTTGAAGGTATACCACCAGCTGTCAGGGGCTTTTACACCTTCATTCAAAACGCAATAGGAACATTTGGAATAATTTCTTACGGCATCATTTTTGTGGCCTTTCTTGGCTCCGTGAAAATAAATCTTTCCGTTTTCATAAACATGACTCATGGGAACCGCATACGGATAGTCATAATCTCCCAACAGCGCTAAAACGCCCCTAGGTTGATTTGTCAGTATCTCTTCACATTCCTCTTTTGAGAGCCTTTGGCCTTGTCTTCTCATATTTCTAAACATATTACTATATCTAATAAAACCTACTAAAATAAATATATGTCTCAATTAACCTTTAGAAACGCCGAAGAAAAAGATGTTAGTCTGATTTTAGAATTCATTAAAAAACTTGCCGATTATGAAAAAAGACTGGATGAAGTGATAGCCACTGAAGAAGACATCAGATACTGGGTTTTTGAAAAGCATCATGCAGAAGTCATTTTTGCTCTTGAAGATGACACTGTAATAGGATTTGCCCTGTTTTTCTTGAGCTTTTCCACATACATTGGCAATGTAAACCTTCATCTGGAAGACCTTTTCATCGATCCGGAATACAGGGGAAAAGGTTACGGCAAGGCAATGCTTAAAAAGCTGGCTAAGATTGTTGTTGAGAGAGGTTATGGCAGATTCGAATGGACTTGTCTTTCTTGGAACAAACCAAGCATTGACTTTTACCTGTCTTTAGGTGCAAAGCAAAAAGACTGGAATGTTTTTCACCTAACAGGTGATGAACTGAAAAAGTTAGCTAATGAATAGTGAAAACAGTAAATAAGAGTTGTATCACTCTTATTTAAAACATTTTTTTAAATAAATTGAACATTATTTTTGCTATTAACTTTTTAAATATTCCCAACTTAACTTCTGGTGCAAAATCATGATTTATCAAGCCTGTTTCGCGCCAATATTTTCTATCCCTTTCAATATGGTTTTCATCTAGGGCAAATCTCCTCCAGACATTATAAAAAATTACATCCATGATTTTTGGAGAATGTAACTTGCCGGATTCAACATCATCCCTAAACCTTTTAGCTACTTTATCAATGGATTTAATATCAATACCCTCATTCCCGCATGCAAAGGACAATTTATAAACCTTATTTACACCCCAGTGCCTTAATGTTTCATCCATATATTTGGCCACATCCTTATGGCCTGCACCTGCAGTAGTCACTACCACCAATCCCTTTAACTTGAAAAGTGCTGGCCTGTGGTATAGATATGCAGTATGGTCAATGTAATTTTTTAAAAGTGAAGTGACATTCATTGCATAAACAGGTGATGTTATTATCAAACCGTCTGCTTTTTTAAGCTTTTCCACTATCGGATTGACCTTATCAAAGTGAGGGCAATTTTCTTCTCCATCAAAACATTTAAAGCATCCATTGCATATTGGAATATCCTGTTTAATTAACTGTATCTCTTCAAATTCCCCATCCAAACTTTTTTTTATTTGTTTAACAACTGCCCATGTATTCTTCTTTCTTGGAGATCCATTTATTATTACATATTTCATTTAAACACCCAACTGCCCTTCTAAAACCAATTTTTCCTTAAACTCGAAGTTCTTATCAAATTCATCAACATCATCTTCATTAACATTGAATACATCAGGATTATGGAATATCCCTAAATCGTTTGTAATTTTATCTGAATCAAATATTTTTATCATGAAAAACGGATTTTCATTATTGAAATCTGTTCCGTCCAGAAAAATATTATATTTTGATGCAGGTTCAAAGCCAAATCTCATATAATAGTTTTCATCACCTATTACAAAAATATAATGATAATCTTCAGCCAATTCAAGTGTGTATTCAATCAGACTTGTACCCAATCCCTGGCTTTGATATTCATCATCTATAGCTACCGGACCCAATACGACTGCATCCTTAAGGCAATTTTCATATTGGATTTTGCCTTTTGAATAATTGATATGGCCTATGATTTTACCGTCTTTTTCAATGACATAAGCCAAATCCTTGATGAAGCTTTCATCTTGCCTTAGATTGTGTACAATGTAGTGTTCGTATGCACCCGGTCGATATATATTCCAGAAGGAATTTCTAACCATATTTTCAACTTCCAGAAAATCTTTTTCCTCTTCAAGCCTAATCTCCATATTTAACCTCTTATTTTACCGAATTTAATATTATTTTTACATTATTTTGCATTATTAATAAAACTAACTGGCATTAGTGTGATGTTCGTCCCACATTAGTTTGAAAAAAGACACCAGTCCGATGACTGCAGTTGCTATTTCTATTATTGAAGATGAAAAATCCAATATAGCCAAGAAATAAACAATGTAGAAGAACTCGTTTACTATAAAGCTAAGTTTTATCCATTTTATTTGCTTAAGCACATAGTTGCATATTGTGATTTGAACTATTGCTATTATAGGAAGCAATCCTATAAAACCCATAGTATTTACCAGCAAACCCAAAACTACCGACAATACAATAAAAAAGACTGCCCAGTTAAATGTCAGCCTGTCCTTGTAGACCATCATGTTTCTTGTAGCCGCAATAGCCATTGTGGTCACACCTGTCCAGGAAAAAAAGAAAACGGAAGAAATCATCAACACAAAAGCATTCAAAAACTGATACTTGTATGCTTCCTTTTCATTGTTTATAACCATGCTCAAAACAAGAAAAATTCCTGCAACAAGAGATATTCCATTTCCTATGATAATGTTTATTGGTAAATTCATCAGTTATAACATTTATATTTTTTAAAATAAATACTAAACTTATGGAAATTACAGCCGGCGAAATGAAAAGGTCAATTGAAAGAATTTATGAAAGGCTCGACAGTGTCACACCTGTTGATTTTGATTGTGGAAAGCTCTGTGGTGAAGTATGCTGCGTTTATGATGCCGAAGACTACAGAAACGAGGAGTTGGCACTTTACCTGCTTCCGGGCGAGGAGCTTATGTATGAGGATTCCCCTGATTTTGAACTTTACTACATAGATTCATCAGAAATCAAATATCCTCACTCATGGAAAGGACAGATATATCTTGTAAAATGCACCAATCCTCCGAAATGTGACAGATCAATCCGACCTATTCAATGCAGAACATTTCCACTTATACCCCACCTAAACAAAAAGGGTGAGTTTCATCTGATTTTTGACGAGTCAGAATTTCCATACAAATGCCCTATTGTGCATGACCACATCAAATTAAATGATGATTTCGTTAAAACCACATATGAAATCTGGATGATGCTTATTGCAAATCCCCTGGTTTATGATTTGGTGGATATGGACTCCAGAATGAGAGACAATAGAAAAGTTGACTATGAGATAGTTATTTAAATATCTTTATCACATACTATTACCATGATTAGGAAAGTCTTCATATTTTCATTAGCATTATTGTTTTTAATCAGCTCAGTCAGTGCTGCAGATTCCTCAAATTGGACAACAGCAAATGTAGGTTATGAAACATTCAAGATACCTCCCCAATATGAAAATCCCTACAAAAGCGACTTCAACATCTATGAATTTGATGAAGACATAAGCGTCTTTTCAATAAGATATGTTAATCCAAATCTAATGAGCCTTTACGGCTATTTTGTTGAAAAGTATCCTGAAAAAAAGGTTAACGTATCCGGCCATGACGCAATTCATTTTACCTATTTTGACAGGTACGATGATAAAAACAAATCAATATTGTGGTTTTCTTCAGGTGAAGAGTTCTACTACATTACCTGGATAGGACACAATATTACTCCTGAAATTGAAGAGATTGTAAAATCCTGTTCGCCTTCCTCATATTCTCATGAAGAGTTCTATTCCATACTAAAAGATGAATATGACAATTATTTGATTGTGAATGCAATTGAATCACAGCGGATTGACTATCCTACTGACAGCAGCCACCATTCATTTTTCTCCGTTGGAACAAATGGATTTAGTGTTGGAGTAATTAATTAGGAACTAGAATGCTCCTCCGCCTCCACCACCTGATCCCCCACCAACGCTACCGAATCCTGAGGAATCTGAAGAATTTGTACTGCCCGCATTGTCATAAGAATTATAGAATGTATGGTATCCATAGTAGTGATACATGAATACTCCATCATCATATTCATTGACATTAGGTATGTGGAGATTCATGGACTTTTCAACGCTTTCAGCTACTCCAAGAGAGGTTGCATAAATCAGATACTTTTTCCAAACAACTATTGATTCCGGAGGGTGTTCATTGATTAAACTGTTATCCTTTAAAAATTTCTTGAAGTTCATCCACTTCAGATAGATGATACGGCCTTCTTTTGTCCATCTTCCAAAAATATCATCACGCCTATTTAAGATGAAATATGAAAAGACGGCAACGACAATTCCAATTCCCAAAAGCAATCCTGATTCCTCAAAATCAAAAAAGATAAAAATTATAAAGAATAATATGCCCATTCCAATGCCCAAAAGACTAACCAAAGATGCAATTACAGATCCTGTATCATCAAAATACCTGGATTTGACCTCATCGTTTAGATATTCGTTTTCAACAGCTTCCTTCCAGTTGTCAAACTGATTCATAAACCATTCTGCATTGCTTTTGCTGTCCATCCTATCCTCCAATTTGGACAGGTTTAAAACACCATTGTTTGCAAAATGAGACAAAATCTTCACGACTATTTTTTCACCATCGTCAAGTTGCTCATTACTTTCATTAACGCTCAGAAATAGATTTTCATTATCCTTTTTAATCGAAAATACTTTCCGGTCAATCAGATCCATTATTGTAGCTTCAAAACCTTTGATATTAGGTTCACCAAATGTTGAATTATCAATCATCGCATTTACAACAGCAGGAGAATCATCGGTTGGAGGTTCCCTTTCATATAATCCATCATATTCCACCTTAGGTTCCCTTCCATATTTGAAATAAGTTCCCGCAAGCGTAAACGGAACGAATACTAATGCTATAACTTCCAAGACCAATGAGACAGTATCCCAGAAGTTTTTTGAATTTTTGCTATCCTCCAAATTCTTTAAAATCATTTCACGACCGTTTTCATCCACATGCTTTGCATATGGAGAGGATGAAAAATCGTCGACAGGCATCAAAACAAGCAGTTCATAATAATTGCCTTGGGAAATGGAATCAGAATCCGCATCTATTGCATTGCCTTCAAGAGAACTTGAAACTGTAAGGTCATCGGGATTGAGATAATACTCATTTCCGGAACCGTTAGGAAGTTCCACATGTGCAATGACCTCCCCAACACCAACATCCCATTCTTCACCCCACAATTTAAACTGAAGGGCTGCAACATCATTGAAAACAGTGACTACATTCACCATATCATATTCAATGTAAACCTTAACTGTGCAGTCACTGATCTTTTGTGTGTGGGCGGGATCCGCATAAAGATATATCTTAAGATGTTCCATGCCGTCCTCTGTGGTCTGCTGCAAAACAGGATATGCTCCTTCTGCTGAAACCTTAACGTTTGCAATGCTTTCACCTTCCTTTAGAGGGATGTCCCTATAGACACCATTGAATGTTCCATCAAAATTGTAGACATATGATTCTCCAACATGAAGCAGTCCGTTATTTCCCACAGTCAAATCGATGTTTGCCTGAGAGATGGAATATGAATCGTCTGCACTGACCATAGCCAATGTTGAAAACAGCACGAAAACAATACCTGTTATTAAAATCAATTTTTTAAAGTTCATTTCAATCCCCATTCTATTTCATCCAAACAGTTTTCTTTTAGAAATTCATTCGCCAATCTAAAGTGATTTGATCCCAAAAATCCACGTCTTGCCGAAAATGGAGACGGATGGGAAGTTATCAAAACAAGATGATTTTGATTTGTAATCAATTCCTTTTTCTTTTCTGCCTGTTTTCCCCATAACATGAAAACAATAGGTTGGGATTGCTCGTTTAGAATATCAATAACCCTGTCCGTAAATGTCTGCCAGCCACATTTGCTGTGGGAGTTTGCATTTCCTGCCTCAACGGTTAAAACCGTATTCAAAAGAAATACTCCCTGCTTTGCCCAATCCTCAAGACATCCTGAAGTGGGAATAGGGCATCCATATTCAGCATTGATTTCCTTAAAGATGTTTTTTAGAGATCTTGGAATGGGTCTGCCGTCGGGTGTTGAAAAGGCAAGCCCATGTGCCTGGCCCTCTTCATGATAGGGGTCCTGACCTAAAATGACAACCTTCACATCACTTAAAGGAGTGAACTTGAAGGCATTGAATATGTCATCATAAGGCGGATAAACGGTTTTTTGACCATATTCCTCATCAACAAAATCCATTATTTTTAAAAAATAATCCTTTTTAAATTCATCTTCTAAAGCTAAATCCCAATCGTTTCCTATCATAAAACTTAATTTATAATTTATTACAAATATAATTTTATGAATAAATCTGAAAGAATCTTTTATTTTGATGTGCTGAGAGTAATGGCAATAATAGGGATAATTTTTTGTCATGCATCAATAATCTATGTTGTAAAAGATATGGGAACTCCCAATTTCTATTTCTCAGCATTTTACGATTGCTTAAGGGATTTTTCTGTACCAATATTTGTAATGCTGAGTGGAGCATTGCTTATTGGAAAAAGAGATTCTTTGATACACTTTTTCAAAAAGAGATTGTCTAGGATATTGATTCCCTTCATTTTTTGGGCAATAATATCCATCACTTATTCATTTATCAATATCAAACATTCCATTGATATCAATCATGGTCTGGATATATTCTTTGGCCATGGTGGAACAATGGGAGTTACATTCTGGTTTGTCTGGATGATTATCATCGTATATATTGGAGTATTCATCATCAACAAAATCATGGAATATGGAAATAAAAAAAGAGAAGGTTTTGATAAAAAATTCATTGGAGCGCTGGCAATACTGTCTGTAGCATATATAATCATGTTTCAGCAGCACATCTTCGGCTCTGCATACTATAGCCTACTTTTAAGCTATTACATTTCATTTATAACCTTTGCAATAATCGGATATTGGCTTGTAAATACAAATTTCGCAGAAAATAAAGTTAAACCTGCCATGTTGGCAATAATAGCCGCCATATTGTCTGCATTATTATATATCTCATACATCTGCTTTTATGTGATTCCAACTTCAATTGCAAAAAACCACTTTACATATCTCGGCTATTTCACAATACAGATTCTAACAATTTCCGTGTGCATATTCCTAATGTTCAAATACCTCTCAAAAACTGAAATATTCAAAAAAATAGAAGATAAATATGGGAATATAATTATATCCCTAAGCAAATACAGCTACGGAATTTATCTCTGCCATTATCTTGTCCTGTTCAATATAAAGTTATTCCTTTCTTCCTACATTGATCTGACAGTTCAAAACTCAATAGTATGGATTCCACTATTGGTTATTATTACATTGATAATTTCCGTGATGATTCTATGGATATTGAATAAAATTCCGTATGTTAAAAATATTACAGGCATCTCTTAGATGAATGAATTGATGAAATCCAATATCTCATGAACAGTCTGATTTTGCTGGCTTTCCGCTGTGACATTAGCTAACCCATCACCTGATTGATTTCCATAGAAAGCAAACTGTGCATGATTGCCGCCATCGATTACAAATTCTGTGAAATTGTTTTTCATTAACTGTTTGGATTCATTGTATGAATCAATATTCAATAATTGGTCGTTAGATCCATACACTGAGAGAACAGGCTTGGTGATTTGCTGTGTAGGATATGCGGCAAGCAATATTAATCCATCAATATTGTCTGATTTGTTTATATATGATGAAGCGACTACCCCTCCCAATGAGTGACCTGCTATGAAATAATGGTCATAGTTTGAATTTGCGATAATCTCATCGGCACTGTTCTGGCCGAAAAATGCAATGTTAAATGGCATTACAACCAGATAACAGTCAATGCCTTCACTTGCCAATTGGCTAACCATCGGCAAATATGAAGTATATTCTACTTTGGCTCCCGGATAAAAAATCAATGCCGTGTCATTTCCTTTTCCATCCAAAAACAATCCCTTTGATACCTTTGACACATTAACATCATCTGTACCGTTAAGATAGTCTGTTGCTGTTTTTTGAGCAGGATAGTAATCCGTAAGGTAAAAAACTCCATAGCCTATAATCAATACAAAAATGATTATTATTACTATCTTAATCTTTTTATTCATGATATCAATGAAACTTAATATAAGTTGGGAATCCTTACCTATGTTTTTAAGCAAGGATTGTTCCAAATGAATTATTTTGAATCTATTCAATTAAACTGCTGTTTGTAGTTTCAATTTTATCAACAACTTTCTGTCCGTCTTCAGCCATGTTTGAGAACAGATTAATTGTTTCCTTCATTTTAGGAAGTGCCTGTTCCTTATATGTGCTTACATCTTCAATGGCCTGAAGCGCTTCTGCAAATGATGCCTTTAACACGTCAGGAGATATCATGGCCTCAGCACTGTGCTTTTGAATTTCGCTTCCCTGTTCCTTAAGCATGTGTGAAGTTGTTTCTATGATGTTTTCGGTTGTTTCATTTAATATGGTGATTTTATCCATTACAAGCTTTTGGTCATACAGTGCACTTGCAACCATAACACCTGTTCTTAAAGCGGAAACTGTAACGTTTTTAGCACGGTTAACTCCACGGATAAGTTCCTTGTTGTTTCTTCTGATTACATTGAGAGATACAATTCCCTGTTGGTTTACAACTATCATTTGCTGCATGTCCATAATTCTTTGTCTTAGAGGGAAAAGGATTTCCTCACGGACATATGCGATTTTGTCAGGTGATACATCATTTAATTCTGCCTGCTGGATTTGCGCTTCAATGGATTCATCCATTTTCTTACCAAGCTCAATGTCTGCCAGAAGCTTATTTGTAACTTCTCTCAAGTAATTTTCTTCATTCAAAAGAGTGGTATTGTCATTTTGAAGTACTTTAGCACTGTTGTCCAATGATTTTATGATGTTTGAAATAGCAACTTCCGCCTTTTCGTATTTATCAAAGTATTTTCTAACAGGATTCAGCAAGTTTCCCAAAACTCCCTTTTTGGTAAAATCAATTTTACTTGGATCCAAATCCTTCATTTGCCTGTCCAATTCAGATAACTTGTCTCCAATATTGTCTGCATCCTTGCCCCCTTTAGACAAATCGACAAATCTTGTAGCCAACATTTCATTTCTAGACGCTGACTTTGACATGTCAGACATACCGAAGTTGTCCAGAGGCTTTAAAATACTTTCCCTTTCTTGAGGATTATTTAAATCAGCGTCAAAAATAGCAGTAGCATTTTGTTCTGCCTGATTTTTCAGATTGGAGTTTTCCAATTTTATTTCTTCCTCTTTTATTGTTGTTTCAACATCATTTTTTATTTCATCAATATCCAATGAAAATTCCGCCATTTTATCACCTTAATTTAAAAATTTAATTTTTCCTTGGTCTATTTTTGAGGTAAAGGAATCTATTGTCTTACCTTCCTTAATAATTTCTACAGTAACATGATCAGGATTTGGTTTTTTATATGTTGTGTAATAACCGAAAGTTATTGAATAGTCTGTATCATAATAGACATTTGACAATGTCTCGATTTCCTCACCGATTACAGTATCATTTTCATCATAATAGGTTGTCTTAATATTATAACCCTTTAAATTTGAAGGCACTTTATTAAATATTGCATCTGTGTATAATGAGTAACTCATTGGAGAAGCCGAACTACTGGAGTATCCATTGACTTCAGTAATGGTCAAATCAACTTCATGCTGGTTGTCTTCACTTGCCTGCTGGTTTCCACCAAGAGTCACAGAAAGAACAACTCCCGCAGCAACAATAATTACAATAGCTATCAAAACAAAAAGCAACTTGCCGTCTGGAAGCATACTGCCCACATTTGTTGAGATTGGCTGTTTTGATTCATTCTTATCAAAAAAATCATAACCGCAATTGCCGCAATAATGCGCTAGATTCGGTACTCTCTCACCGCATTCAGGACACTTTTTTGACATTCAATCACCTTCACAATTTTTCTACTGATTGTATTAAATCATAGATATACTATTATTTACTTTCTTTAATTTCCATAGATTTTTGCAATTCCATTCGAAATTAAATATCCATCAATAATTATTATATCATAAGACTTTTTAAAGTTTCGTATATATCGTGTTACTAATCTTCAAAATCCTTTTCTAGAATTATGGTTACAGGCCCATTGTTCAGCAAATCGACTTTCATGAACGCACCGAAAACTCCTGTTTCGACTTCCACATATTCCCTGCATTTTTCAGTGAAATAATCAAAAAGTTCTGTAGCCCTATCGGGAGACATGGCCCTGTGAAATGAAGGCCTATACTTTTTAACCTTCCCATATAATGTGAATTGAGGAACAAGTAAAAGTTTGCCTTTGATGTCAAGCAAAGATCTGTTCATTTTGCCGTCATCATCAGGAAATACTCTGAGTTTGGATACCTTACGGGCAAGATAATCGGCTTCCTTTTCACTGTCATTTTCACCGAAGCCCACCAAAACCATAAGCCCCTCATCGATTTTTCCTGTTATTTTACCCTCGACTTCCACACTGGCATGGGCAACTCTTTGAACTACCAATTTCATTTTGCAAATTCTCCCAGATAATTTACCGGCTCTCCACGTTTCATTCTGTCATGATATTCCGCCGTTGCTGAAAACAGTGCGTCACCGGCTGAGTTAAGTGCTGTTTCACATGAATCCTGGATGACTCCAATTATGAATCCTACAGCAACCGCCTGCATGGACACATCTACACCTATTCCAAACAGTGAACATGCCATAGGAATAAGTAAAAGTGATCCTCCTGCTACACCGGATGCTCCACATGCACCTAATGTTGAAATAAGACACAATGCAAGTGTGACAGGAAGAGGAACTACAATTCCCATAGTGTGGCATACCGCAAGAGTCATAACTGTGATTGTAACGGCTGCACCCTCCATGTTGATAGTTGAACCAAGTGGAATGCTTATTGAAAAGAAGTTTCTGTCAAGGCCAAGGCGTTCGCACAATTGCATATTGACCGGAATGTTTGCAGCGGAACTTCTTGAGAAAAATGCTGTAATTCCACTTTCCCTCAAACATGTAAATACAAGAGGATATGGGTTTCTGCGGGTAGCGACAGCTGAAATGATTGGATCTGTTACAAAAGCAACAAATGCAATGCATCCAACCAAAAGTGCAATGAGCTGGCCATACTGTGTAAATATTCCAAGACCGCTTTCAGAAACTGAAGTGAAAACCAAACCCATAATACCTATAGGTGCGAATTGGATTATTCCTCTAACGATTTTAGTTACCGCATCGGCGCAGTCTGTCAAAACCTCTTTGGTATTGTCGCTTGCAACTGATTTAAGAGCAATTCCGAATACTATTGACCAGAAGAGAATTCCCAAATACTGGCCTTCGGACAAAAGCTCTATAGGATTTGAAAATATGCCCAAAATCATTGAGCTCATCACTTCTCCAAGACCTCCAGGAGCGGTTGCAGTACTTGCTGCTGAAAGGTGAATAGTTACAGGAAACAAGTAACTTCCAAACACAGCTACAACTGCAGATAAAAATGTACTGAAGAGATAAAGAACAATTACAGTTTTAAACCTATCTCCAATACCGCTTCTTGCTTTTGATATAGCCGAAGATACTAAAACAAATACCAAAAGAGGAGCAATTGACTTAAGGGCACTTACAAACAGTTCACCCAGAAATCCAATGATTTCCCATTGGGGTACTACAACTCCCAATATAGCACCTATAATAAGACCAATGACTATCTTTAATATCAGACTTGATTCTGTCCATTTATTAATAAAATTGAACATAACTCCTTAATCTCCATTTAAAGAATTTAAAACCTCATTCGTAACTTCCTTAACAGCTTTTGCAGCTTCCCTAAATTCATGAAGTTCAAAGTCATTCATATGAATAGGAACAATCATGGCAATTCCCTTTTTAGACAAAACTGCCGGCACTCCCAAGGATACATCATAAACATCACCGACTTCCCCTTCCAAATAATTGGAAACAGTCAGAACCTTATGAGAATCAGCGATTATTGTTGAAATAAGATTCGAGATTGCATATGACGGACCATACTCAGTAGCTCCCTTTTTAGAAATGATAGTATTTCCTGCCTTTTTAAGCCTATTTACAAGTCTTGGAACCTCCATGTCCACAGCCTTTACGAAATATTTTAAAGGAATACCGCCTATTGTGGTTGAACTTAATAGTGGAACCATATGGTCACCATGCTCACCGATAACACGGGTGTGAACCTCAGAACTGTTGATGTTAATCTGTCTTGAGAAATATGTTTTCAGCCTTAAAGAATCCAGGTGGTTACCAATTCCTATAACTTTCTTCTTATCAAATCCTGATGCCTTAAGTGCAACGGTTGTCATGACATCTACAGGATTAGTTGCAATTAAAATAATGGAATCTGGAGCATGATTGGCAATTTCACGTGCATAATCATCTACAATTTTAGCATTTGGAATTGCCAAATCACGTCTGTTCATCCCTTCTTCACGAGGAATTCCTGCAGTAATAAGCACAATAGCAGAATTTTTCAAATCATCAAAATCAGAAGATGGTGTTAACTTGCAGTCAATGTCTTCTGCAGCCAGTGCGTCATACATATCAAATGATTCGCCCCTAGCCTTCTCGACACTTTCCGGTCTTGCAAACAAAACAATTTCATCAACTGTATCTGCTCTTGCAAGGGTAAAAGCCACATTTTTACCTATTACTCCAGTTGACCCCATAATACTTACTTTTACCATAGTAATATATTGTGAGTTAAAATAAAAATAACTTACGAATTTTTATATAATTTAAAAATTTAATATAACATAAACTAGGTGAAATTATGGCAGAACAGGAACTTAAGCTAGAAACCAAATGCTACGATGCTAACGAATACGGTTATCTTTATGGATTAAATCAAAAAATACCTGATGAGGAATTCGAAAAGGTAAAACCGTATTTCAGAAAATTCAAGAGAATGGATTTTGTAGAGGGCAATGTCCAGGTAACAGGAAGGCCTGAAGGATGGAGATGTCTTGAAAGTGACGTTCCCAAAGTAGAGGAAATACTTGGAATTACAAATACTCTCGAAAAAAGACAGAACAAGGTAAAGGAAGCCTTTGCAGATCCCATTAAAAAGACAAATCTCAAGGACAAATCATATGAATGGCTCAAAATGCTATTCGAAAGAACAGGAACTCGGCCTGAACAGGATCTCTCAAGACTTGCAGTCCATTCCACAAAAATGTATGACCCAGAAGACAGTTTCAAAAACGGATTTGAAAAGGGTGAAGGAGAACTGTTCATATATACTCCTCATGGAATGTGGTACATCATAAACAACAGCGGAGAATTTTCAGACTTAAGTTTGAACAATGTCAAGATACCTGATGGAGGTGCTGTTGGCCATAGGTTGATGTATGATGATTTGATTGACAGGATGATAAGAATATACACCGAAGAAAATGAGTATAGTGGTGAAAAATTATATTAACCACTACTCCTAAAAATTGGACATTAATTTTTAAGATAACTATTTATTAATTGATTGCTAATATTTTAATGTAATATTTAGGTGGTTTAATTATATGCAAAAAATTATAAATGCACATTGTCATATTTATCCGGAAAAAATAGCGGAAAAAGCAGTTTTAGGAATCAGAGACTTTTATGATTTGGACATGTCTTTAAATGGAAAACTCGATGATTTGATAAGAGACGGAAATGAGGTTGGGGTAACACACTATCTGGTCCATTCCGTTGCAACAACACCAAAGCAAGTCAAATCAATTAATGAATTTATTGCTGAAGCTGTTAACACACATCCTGACCTATTCAGTGGTTTTGGAACCCTTCATCCGGATAGTGAAGACATACAGGGCGATTTTGACCACCTAATTGAACTTGGCCTTAAGGGAGTAAAACTGCATCCTGATTTTCAGCAGTTTGCAATGAATGAAGATCGTGCATTTAAAATTGGTGAAGTCATAAGCGAAGCCAAAGTTCCAATGCAGGTTCACTGCGGAGACTTCAGATACAATTATTCAAATCCCGAACAGATTAAACCATTTTTAGACCAATTTCCAGAAATTCCATTCATTGGAGCCCACTTTGCTGGATGGAGCATGTGGGAAGATGCAACCAGCCAACTTGCAGGCACACCAAATTTATATGTTGATTTAAGTTCAAGCCTTTATGCCCTAACACCCGAAACTGCACTGGAACTGATTCATGCATACGGTACTGATAAGGTATTATGGGGCACAGATTATCCCATGTGGGAATCTGATAGCGAAATGGCATACTTCAATAAAATTGACTTAACCAAAAAAGAGCGTTCACAAATTTTTTATGAAAATGCTGCTAAATTATTAAAAATAGATTAAATTGTGACAAATTGTCACGGTTTAAAAATTCTTATTTTTTAGAGAATGCTTCAACTGCAGGTGGAGTTAACATTCCTTTAGAAATCATATCCTCAACTTCATCCCAGCTGAACCATCCATAATCATCATGTTCTTCACTAATAGTAACTTCATCACTCTGGCAGGTTACTTTCATAATCAGCTGGATTGATTTTACTTCCTCATTGGTTTTGCAGGCAGTATAATCCTTTCTAACTACATTCATAAGTGAATCTACATCAACTTCAAGACCTGTTTCTTCAAGGTATTCCCTTTTAAGGGCATTGTCAAAATATTCACATTTTTTGACTTTACCTCCAGGAATTTCCCATCTTCCGGCATCATGAGCAGACTTTGATCTTATTTTTAAAAGCAAATACTTTCCATTGAATTCACAGATTCCACGAACTGCCAAACCCCACATAGTAGCCATGATAATAACTTCCAAAAAAAAATAATTAAAAGGGATAAAATCCCCTATTTTTTCATTGCCTTTTCAACGGCCACTGCAACCGCTACGGATGCACCGACCATTGGGTTGTTTCCCATACCAATCAGTCCCATCATTTCAACGTGAGCAGGAACTGAAGATGAACCGGCAAACTGTGCATCGGAGTGCATTCTTCCTAAAGTATCTGTCATACCATAGGATGCAGGCCCTGCCGCCATGTTGTCTGGGTGTAGGGTTCTTCCTGTTCCACCGCCAGATGCAACTGAGAAGTATTTTTTACCTTGCAGGATACATTCCTTTTTGTATGTTCCGGCTACTGGGTGTTGGAAACGTGTCGGATTGGTTGAATTACCAGTGATAGATACATCAACACCTTCCAAATGCATGATTGCAACACCTTCACGCACATCATCAGCACCGTAGCATCTGACTTTTGCTCTTTCACCATCAGAATATGCCTTTTCTTTGACGACTTTTACTTCTCCTGTAAAGTAATCAAATTCAGTTTCAACATGAGTGAATCCGTTTATTCTTGAAATGATTAATGCAGCATCTTTTCCAAGACCGTTTAAAATAACCCTTAACGGCTTTTCTCTTACTTCATTTGCGGAATTTGCAATACCTATTGCTCCTTCAGCTGCTGCAAAACTTTCATGACCTGCAAGAAATGCAAAACATTCACTTTCATCACTTAAAAGCATTGAAGCGAGGTTTCCATGTCCAAGACCTACTTTTCTGTCATCCGCTACACTTCCAGGAATGCAGAATGCCTGAAGTCCTTCACCGATTGCCTTTGCAGCATCAGATGCTTTCTTGCAATCTGTTTTAATAGCTATTGCCGCTCCTAAAGTATATGCCCAGCATGCATTTTCAAAACAGATTGGCTGAACGCCTTTTACGATGTCATATGGGTCAAAACCTTTATCCAAACAAATTTGCTTAGCTTCCTCAAGGTCTTTAATATCATATTTTTCTAAAACAGGAATGATTTGATCGATTCTTCTTTCATAACTTTCAAATAAACTCATAATATCACTCCTTTCTAGGGTCTATTTTTTTAACAGCATCATCGAATCTTCCATATTGGCCGGTTGCCTTTTCTATTGCTTCCAATGGGTCAACGCCATCCTTGATAAAGTCAAGCATTACTCCCAGGTTGATGTATTTGTATCCGATGATTTCATCATCCTCATCAAGTCCAATTTCTGTAATGTATCCTTCTGTGAGTTCCAGATATCTTGGACCTTTCTCTTTTGTTGAATAGATTGTTCCTATTTGGCTTCTGTGACCTTTTCCCAAATCCTCAAGTCCGGCACCAATCTGAAGACCACCTTCTGAAAATGCGGATTGGGTTCTTCCATAAACAATCTGTAAGAATAATTCACGCATTGCAGTATTGATTGCATCACAAACAAGGTCTGTGTTTAAAGCTTCAAGAATTGTTTTGCCGACAAGTATCTCTCCAGCCATTGCAGCTGAATGGGTCATGCCTGAACATCCCAAAGTTTCAACCAATGCCTCTTCAATAATACCTTCCTTAACGTTTAATGTTAATTTACAGCATCCTTGTTGCGGGGCGCACCAGCCTATACCATGGGTAAAACCGGAAATATCTCCAATTTGTTTTGCTTTTACCCATTTTCCCTCTTCAGGAATTGGAGCAGGGTCATGATTTGCACCTTTGCGAACAAGACACATGTTTTCAATTTCTGTTGAATATATCATCGTTTTTCTCCAAATTTTAATATGATATAATATATTTGTTTTTTAATTAATGTATTTTTTGAAAAATAAAATAGAATAGCTTTAATAATATGAAAATATAATTATTCATAACAAATACTAGGTGAGTAGTTATGGATTTCATACTTGTTTTAGCAAATATTGAACCTAAAAATGGTTGCCAAGATAGCATTATTGAAGTTTCAAAAGAATTGATAGATGAATCTTTACTTGAAGAAGGTAATATTGATTATCAATTGTTAAAACCTATTGACAAAGATACATTAACTTTTGTTGAAAAATGGGAATCTTTAGATGCTTTAAAAAGACACATGGCTTCACCACATTTTTTAAACTTCTCTGAAGATACAGAGGAATTTGTTAAAAATATGACAATTCAAGTTATAGGTGCTGACGAACTCAACCTATAATCCTATTTTTTTATTTTGTGATGTAGATTTAACAGTAATAACTACTTATTTTATGCTTTTTCTTTTATAATTTTAATAACACGCCAATTTTAAAAATAGTTTTTAATATCAACCATTTGAATTATCGATTGTTCCTTAAAGCATTTCGATAGTAAATTTTTTAATGAATATTCGACATATCTAAAATCATGAAAGCCTACATTAATGCTGATGACACAAGACAAATTGCTTTGGACACCAAACAAAAAGTAATAGAAATATTTAAAGAACTAAAAATTGAAATTACCAATGACATTAACGATGCAGATATGATAATCTCAATCGGAGGAGATGGAACTTTCCTTAAATCCGCAAGACTATCAACCGGAAAGCCAATTGTAGGCATCAACACTGGAACACTGGGATATCTAACCGAAATATCTCCCATAAATATTAAAAAGGCATTCACCAATATTTTAGATGGAAAATATCACATTGAAGATAGAATTATGCTTGAAGGTGAAGTCATTAAAAAAAATGGAGATGTAATTAAAATACCGGAAAGCCTCAATGAAATAGCAATTTCAAAAAATGCATTTGGTGTCGTTAGATTTGATGCAATAATTAATGGAAAATTAATCAATTCATATACAGCAGACGGTATATTGGTATGCACTCCCACAGGCTCAACTGCATATAATCTCTCCTGCGGAGGACCAATAGTTGATCCAACGGCAAACATACTTACATTAACACCGATTGCGCCACACACAGTTTTAAACCGTAGCGTCATACTTTCAAAAGATTCCACAGTTGAAATTAAAATAACAGAGCTTAGAGAAAATACCTCTTCATATGTGGTGTATGATGGAATATCCATGGAAGTATTCAGCGGTGATGTAATAAGAATTAAAAAATCATACAAAATTACAAAAATAATCAAACTAGAAGAGAGAAGCTTCATAGATAATATACGTGAAAATATCAATTAATCAACTAGAATATCTTCTAATTCCTCAATTGATTTTCCTGTTTTTTGTGAAATTTCACTAAGAGAATCACCCGAATTAACAAGACACAACAGAATCTCACGAAAACCTTCACGAAAACCCTCTAGCTTACCTTTAGCTTCTTTTCTTTCCCCGTATTCATAAATTAAACTCATCCTATCACCAACAAGCCACATAATATGTTTTTATCTTCTGATTTTTCACAAATTTGTCAACAATGAGCTACTCCAAAAACTAAAAAAAAAAATAAAAATAATAAAACTAGAAGAGAAAAGAATTATAGCAATATTAGAAAAAATATTAATTATCAGCTAGAATATCTTCTAATTCCTCAATTGATTTTCCTGTTTTTTGTGAAATTTCACTAAGAGAATCACCCGAATTAACAAGACACAACAGAATCTCACGAAAACCTTCCAACTTACCTTCTAGCTTACCTTCTAGCTTACCTTCACGAATACCTTCTAGCTTACCTTCTAGCTTACCTTCACGAATACCTTCTAGCTTACCTTTAGCTTCTTTCCTTTCCCCGTATTCATATATTAAACTCATTCTATCACCCAACAAGTCACATAATATGTTTCTATCTTCCTGATTTTTCACAAATTTGTCAACAATGAGCCATTCTACTCCAAAAACTAAATTGATAATTGAATCTGAGGAGTTCTTAAGTTGTATTAAATTCTGTACTACTCTTTTTATATATTTTTCCATATCCTCATCAACAATCATAGGAACTAAAGCATACAAAACCAACTCTTTTCCACCAATATTATTACCATTGGATATTTTAGGTTCGACTGTTTTAATTATCTCTTCTGCATCCAAATCTTTTAAGCTAAACACATGATAAGAAAAAACGCTTTCCTCATTGAACTGATAATAGACAATTTTAGATTCCTCAACAGTACTTAAAACAATTAAATTAACATATTTGTCGTTTTCTTTATCTTTATTTACAATTGCAACATATGTTAATGCCCTTTTAGAAAAATCGTCATCAATTCTAGTGCTTTGAAGTTCAATTATCAAATTTTCAAAATCCAGTTCAAGTATTATGTCTGGAACATAGTCTTTCGGATCTAACAGTCTTAGCTCTTTTGTCCAAATTTTTACTTTAACTGTCTCAACATTAATAATATCCAGCAATATTCTTGCATCCTGATTATTAATATTCTTGAATAATTTGTCTTCACTAAATGATGTCATTTAAACACCTATTATCTTTTGTTTGGATATTATTTTAGAATGCATCTTATAAAGAGTTTTACATTAAGATTAAAGCATATAAAGTTATATATCTTGTTTTTTTCAGGGAAATATTACGTAATGACATCAATTTTACAGAATGAAGAATATATAACATTTAACAAGAGAAAAAAAATGAATTTTTTTATAAAAATTAGATTATGAAATTTGGAGTATAATGAGGAAAATTAATTGACCGTAATGCAGTCATTAGGACAAATCGCCATGCATACCTTACAGCTCTTGCAGACCTGAGCATCACGAACTGTTGATACCTCATCGACAATAATCAAAACATTATTCGGATAGGCTATTGAACATTTCTCACAGCCGTCGCAATCATCTGCGTTAATGTCAATGTGACATTCTTCAATAACTTCCTGTTTTTTATCCTTTTTGCCTCTTTTGAATAATGAACCTAGACCCATACATCTAGTTTTATCTTAATATGCAAGAATACCATGACTTCTTTAAGTCGTGGATGAATTGCACAAAAGAGCATTATTACTTTTCAAATGCTCTCTGAAAATCTTTAAATTACAAACTAAATATATTAATAAATGACAATGAAAAGTTT
>NZ_JAFQXT010000036.1 GCF_017406825.1 Methanobrevibacter sp. | reverse complement strand
CAGAAAAATCTACCAATACAACTATGGAGCAACCAAATTGGCTATCAGAAGAGCAATGGAAGGTTACCCATCAATCGAAAAAGTGCTTGCAGAAAAAGACCGTGGAACTCACCCAATCATGGGATTCAAAGTCAAAAAACTCTGGTCACCACCTTACCTGCAGGTTGCACTTGACCTTGACAACGAGGCTGCAATGGAGAGAATCATCAACGACTTGCCGGACAATGACAGAATCCTGCTTGAAGCAGGCACTCCTCTTGTTAAAAAATTCGGTGTCGGAATCATCGGAAAAATCAGAAGCTTACGTCCGGACGCATTCATCATTGCTGACTTGAAAACCTTGGATGTAGGTCGTGTGGAAGTTAAGATGGCGGCTGATGAAACCGCTGATGCTGTAGCTATTTCCGGTCTCGGTACTGTTGAATCCATCGCTAAAGCGATTCATGAAACCCAAAAGCAAGGTATTTACTCTATCCTTGACATGATGAACGTAGCGGAATTCGAGAAAAAACTGGCAAAATTGCCTGAAGACCTGAAACCGGACATTGTTTTACTGCACAGAAATGTTGACATGGAAACCTACAGGGCAGAGCACGGTGAAGACACCAGTGACATGACCGAATGGGGTAACATCAAGGACATTAAAGCGGCACTTGGCGAAAAAGGCTTAATCGCTGTTGCCGGCGGAATCAAACCTAATAATGTAGCAGAAGCTATTGATAAAGGTGCAAACATCATTATTGCAGGCAGATACATTATCGGTTCAAGAGATGTGAGAAGAGCCGCACAGGACTTCTTGGAACATTTCGACCCAGATCCGGACAATATGAGACTTGCCATGGATGAAGACGAAAACATTGAAGTGAAAGACGACTAAGTAAATTAGAATTTTTCTAATTTACCTCTATTTTTTTTTAAAGGTGTATTTTTATGGGATTTTGCAATTCATGCGGCAGGCCAATTGTAAAAGAAGATTACGGAACAAATAAGGACGGAAGTTTAAATCCTGAATTTTGTAAAGACTGCTATCAGGATGGCGAATACACTGAACCTGACATAACATTGGAAGAGATGATTGTCAGAAAAACAAAAGAGATGATGGAAAAGAATCCTAGACTTCCCGAAACTCAGGCTACAGGAATTACAGTAATGTTCATTCCGGGATTGAAAAGATGGAATCCGGAGTTTCAAGAGGATTATGAAACTCTCTAACCATTGTTTAACACAAATTCTTTGACCTTATTGGCTATGTAGGTATCATGGCTCTGGTTTGATTTGATGTAATATAATTCTTCATTCAAATCGTTATATTTGTCAACCAAATCATTGTATTCCAAGCGTAGGGAATCATAATCTTTTTCTAGGTTTTCATTAAGTTCATACATTTCAGCATAACTGGTTTTTGTGTTGAGGTTTTCCTGTTTTAGATGGTCGTATTTTGTTGAAACCTGGTCAAAGCTTGCACGAATGGATGCATGCTCTTCTTTAAGGTTGAAACATTTGCTTTTGAGGTTCTTGTTTTCTTCCTTGATGCTTGAATATTTTGTTTTGAGGTTTTCATTTTCGGTTTTGATGTTGACAAACTTTGTTTTCAGGTTTTCGTTTTCAATAATAAGTTTTGAATGCTTATCTTTGATTGATTCATTTTCCTTTTTGAGAGAATCTAAATTAGATTGGTGTAAAGACTCATATTTCTCTTCCATTTCACTCAAAGCAGTATTCTGTTCATCAATTTTTTCTCTAAGTTCTTTAATTATCTGTTCATATTCTGAAATAGAAGCATTATTATTTTCACTCAGCCTTTCTTCCAATTTTTTCACTTCCTCAACATATAAATAATTAGCAACTTTCAATGAATCGTTTTCTTCTTCAATATCTTTGAAGTTTTCAATTTCTGAATTGGGGATGATTAGGACTTCTTCTTTGTTTTCATAAATGTCTTCATGCTTAGGCACTGTAATTTGGATCTGTTCTGTGGTGTATTTTTTCCTTTCACCACTTTTCAGTGTCCTGTTATATTCTCTTGAATATTTTTTTACAATACCTTTACCAAACTTCATAAGCATCCCTATTTATTATCATTCTAATTTTGTTTTTTTGATTTAATAAATATTTTGCAATTATAATAAAACTATTTTAATCATTTGTTCTAAACTATTTTTATGAAAGTCTTTGGAATCTGTGCAAGTCCGAGAAAAGGCACAACCCATTATGTATTGGACCATGCCCTGAACACATTGGAAGGCCATGGTTTTGAAACTGAAATCTTTACCTGCCAGGCAAAGGACCTGAAGCCCTGCATGCATTGCGATTACTGTTTGGAGAACAAGAAATGCATAATTCAGGATGACATGGCGGAAGTATATGAAAACCTGCAAAGTGCAGACGGAATCATTTTGGCAACTCCAATCCACTCAGGCTCCGTTTCAGCACAAATGTCAATCATCATGGACCGCACAAGAGCCCTTGAGGCTGTCGACTACAATCTCCTGAGAGGAAAAATCGGAATGAGCATTGCCGTCGGCGGCGACCGCACCGGAGGTCAGGATCTGGCCCACATGACAATTATCAATTATTTCATGATACACGGCATAATACCGGTCAGCGGAGGACCTTTCGGCTCCAATCTGGGGGCATCCTTCTGGTCAGAGGACTCCTTGGATAAAATAAAAGAGGACACTTACGGCATGGAGTCTTTAAACAGGACTTTGATTGAATTTGAAAATTTCTTGAATAAGTATATATATTAAAATTAATTTACATATATGTAATATCTATTTTTAAGGTTATATCATGGCAAATAAGTTGGTAAGAGGCAGTTTGATAATTTTCATCGGCAACATAATCTTCCGTATCGGAGGTTATCTGTACCGTTTTTTAATGGCTACCCTATTGGGTCCTGTCAACAACGGTATTTTGGGAACTACCTTATCATTCCAAGGAATTTTTCAGACTTTAGCGGCCGGAGGTCTTCCTCCCGCGATATCCAAATATATTGCTGAGTATAATGCCGTTGAAGACTATGATATGGCCAGGCAGACAATCTACACTGCCTTAAAGATTATGGTATTTCTGGGACTGTTTCTGGGAATATTGATGATTTTTGTCATTGCCCCATACATTGCATATAATTTCATGGGCAAGCCTGAAGTTATGGTTCCGTTGCAGATTATCGGTCTGATTACTCCTTTCAGCGTCATCATGGGAGCATTCAGAGGCGCATTTCAGGGAGTATACAAGATGGAGTATATCGTTTATTCCCGTGCAATCGAGCAGTTGGGAATGATTCTGTTTGCAACAGCATTCGTTTTGATAGGATTTTCTGTTGTCGGTGCATTGTGGGGTACGGTTATCGGCTATTCCCTTTCCGCTCTTTCCTGTGTGCTGATATTTAAGTTTTACATGCCAAAATATATTCCCCAACCGTCTGACGATTTCGAATTCGGCTTGCGCGATGAACTCAAATTAGGTTTGATGCTGGTGAAATTCTCAATTCCCGTCATCATCACCGCAATTGCCGAAATGCTCATCTATAATATCTGTACAATTATCATGGGCAAATTCCTGACATTGGCGGATATCGGATTTTTTACAGCGGCGGATCCTATTGCCAGATTGCCTCTGATGATTTCCATTTCCGTTGCAACAACAATTTTGCCGGCTTCCTCTGAGGCGTTTAAGGTTAAGGATATCCCTACCCTTCAGAAATATGTCAGTGAAGCCTATAAGATATCATTGCTGTTTGTGGTTCCTATGTGCATAGGCCTTGCATTGTTTGCGGCACCTACCTTGAAGCTGCTGTATTTCAAAACCCCTGCATACGTTGCCGGGGCTTCAGCTTTGGCGATACTCTCCATTGGAATGACTTTCTATTCAATATTTGCAATATCAACAAGTATCGTTCAGGGAATTGGAAACCCTAGAATCCCAATGTATATCCTGATATTCGGTTCCATTACCACAGCCGCTCTCTGCTGGGTGTTTGTTCCATATCTGGGCATTGCAGGTGGAGCTACCGCCACAACAATCGCTTGTTTCTGCATGATGGTTCCATGTGTGTATTTCGTATTCAAGCTAACCGAGACAGAGGCTCCCAAAAAGCCTGTCGTCAAGATTGTGATGGCCGCCATGATTATGGGATTGGCAGGCCTGTTTATTCCAAAGACCACAATATGGCTTTTCCCTGGAATCATAATCTGCATTATTGTCTATTTCTTCGCCTTGATTTTGGTCAGATTCTTCACTACCGAGGACATTGCCACCCTAAGGGGATATTCATCGAAATTAGGCCCCCTATCCAAATTTACAAATAAGGTCTTGAACTTTGTTGAAAGAATTGAATTTAGAAACAGATAATTGAAAACCTATTTATTATATAACGAATATATTTTTTATTAGTTATACTTTGGGGAGTATAAAATGACTGATGTAAAAGCCGGTGTAGAATATAAGATTAATGTTGACGGTAATTCTTTTTTACTTGACAGTAAAAAGTATAATTTACTGGAGTCTATTCTAGAAACTGGTTCTTTAACAGCGGCTGCTAAAGAGATTAATGTTTCTTATAGGACTGCACTGAATTATATTGATAAAATCGAGTCAACACTTGATGTGAAAGTTGTAACAACCACTAAAGGTGGAAAAGGCGGAGGTGGAGGAACCTCTTTAACTGAAGAAGGCTACTCTATCTTGAAGGAATGCAAAAAGATCAATGCCATAATGGAGCTTCATAAGGATGTCAATGAAATCGAAGCCGAAATAGTGGACATAAATGACGTCAAAGGTGTAATGACTATTAAAATGGAGGAATTTGAAATTAACGCTCCGTTGAATAGGAATTATAAAATCGGCGACCATATATTGGCCTTGATTAGTTATGATAACATCTTTTTGATGTTGGAGCCGCAGGCTTCCAGTATCCGCAATATACTCAAAGGCCAAATTGTTGAAATGAGGCTTGAAGGCGAAATTATTCGAGTTAAAATCAACATTGGCGGCATTACCTTGTGTAGTGATATTACGGTATCAGCGGAAAAGGAATTAAATCTCAGCATAGGCAAGGAAGTCTATGTCGGATTTAAGGCAATGTCTGTTGCAACTTTAAAATTATAAAGTGATAGTATGCCATTGCAGATTTTAGTTGATGAAGATAAATGTATTGGATGTGGAAAGTGTGCCGAGATTTGTCCCAAATCCGCTAAAATTTGGAAAGTTGGTAGCGTTGCACGTATATTGGATTTAAGATATTGTCATGTCTGTACACTATGTGCAATGGAATGCCCTACAGATTGCATTAAAATCATACGTCCGGGCGAAGAAGCCTAAATTATTGAAGCTAAAATTAATTATATTATAGGTTAGATTATGACTAGAATTGCTAACGTTTCAAGGAAAACATCAGAAACCGATATAGAAATAAAAATGAATCTCGATGGTGACGGAGTATATGATATCTCAACAGGAGTGAATTTCTTCAACCACATGCTGGAATCATTCTCCAGACATTCAATGATTGACTTGGATGTAAAGGCAGTCGGCGATATCGAAATAGATGACCACCACACCATTGAAGATATCGGAATACTTTTAGGCGAAGCCTTTTTAGAAGCCATCGGCGATAAAAAAGGCATTAAAAGAATGGCTCATGCAATCGTTCCAATGGATGAATCAGTTTCAACAATAGCAATCGACATCAGCGGACGCAGTTATTGCAACATGAAATTGGATTTCAAAAACGACAAAATCGGTGACATGACCTCAGATGTCCTCATTCACTTTTTTGAATCATTTGCCTCAAGCGCCAAAATAAACATTTACGGCACCGTCGAAGGAGCCAATGACCATCACAAGGCGGAAGCTGTTTTCAAGGCATTTGCAAAGGCTCTAAAAGACGCAATTAAAATTGAACATGATCAAATTCCTTCCACTAAAGGAGTCTTATAGCTAAATTATTAGCTATCTTTTTTTTAATTTTTAAAATAAGATATTCATTACTGTCGGTGATGTTCGGTCTTAAAAAAAATAAAAAAGTAAGTAGTAATTAAACTACTTATTCTGGTTTACTGATTAAGTCTGTTTTACAACCTGGGTTTCCTTCTTTCATGTGAGGGGTTCTTAAAACAGTATCATTAGCTTTTTCGATTTCTCTTGCTTCTTGTGCTAATTTAGCAGCACATGCAGCGATTTCGTGAGCAGCTGCTACTAATGGGATGAAGTTTTCGAAACCTTTGGTCATGAAACAACCTTTCATGTCTAAGTTTGCAACGGATCCTGCCATTTCGTAAGCAGCGATAGCTTTTGCTTTTGCGTATGGGTTTGCGAATCCACCAGCTTCTGCAGCTTTTTCAGCGGTAATGATGAGTTTAGGTAATTCGATTTCTTCTCCTGCATCTGCTTGAGCAATTACAGCATCAATGGTTTTTTGGACTAATCTTAATGCACCGGTTTCTGCGAGTACTTTTAAGATGTCTGAGTTGAAAATAGCCATTTCAGTTGGGTCTAACCATTCTCTTTTTGCACCAATCATTGGGTCAGACATTACGATAATGTAACCGAGTCCTTGTTCGTCCATTTCATCTTTTTTACCTTTACCAGGTGCGTCACCGATGATAATAGCAGGAACGTCTTTTTCGGATAATAATTCTCTTGCTTTAGCTGGTCCAGGTGCTCCTGGGTTTGGGCTAATGAAAATTGCGAAATCAGGTTCGAAAGCGTCGATCTTAGGTACAACGTCTTCTACTTGTTCTGGGTTCATTTTTGCACCAGATCCAAATGTCCTTACATCGATATTTGGTCTGTCTGCTCTTTCGTCTAACAATAGGTCAATTACTGGTGAAGTACCAATATTACCACTTTTAATAATAGCAATTTTTACTACCATAATTTAGTCTCCTTATTTGATAATTAAAATTTTAATGTAGAAAGTATTTAAATTTTATTATTTGTTATTTTGGCTACATATTGTTAGTAACTCATCAAACTGTTGGTTTTTATTAAAACATGTTTTTTAAGGCTAATAATAATTAATTTTGAGATAAAAAGAGCGTATTATTATGCAGTGTTGAAAAAAATCATTAAAAATAGAATTAAAGTGGTTCCGACGAGACTCGAACTCGTGATCCCCTCCTTGTAAGGGAGGTATCATACCACTAGACCACGGAACCAACAAGTAGTATTATGAATTTCTTTATATATATACATTTCTATTTTTCAAATTTTAGCTAAGAAAATTTTATAACTTAAAAAATATATATAAAATAATTGGTGATAAAATGGCTTGGGATGACACAGCTAGTAAAATATGGTTTGATGGAAACATGGTAGACTGGAAAGATGCAAACATTCACGTACTTTCTCATGTTGTCCATTACGGTACAGGTGTTTTTGAAGGAATTCGTGCATATAAAAATGAAAACGGTGTAGCCGTATTTCGTTTAAAAGAGCACGTTCAACGTTTATTTGATTCAGCAAAAATTTATAAAATTGATATTCCATATACACAAGAAGAAATAGAAGAAGCAATCTTAGAAACAGTTCGTGTCAATGATTTGGACGGGTGCTACATACGCCCAGTCGTATTCAGAGGATATGGAGAACTCGGTGTAAACCCTCTAAATTGTCCTGTCAATGTGGTCATTGCCGCTTGGGAATGGGGATCATATTTAGGTGAGGAAGGAATGGCAAACGGTGTGGATATTGGAGTTTCCTCATGGAGAAAACCGGCACCAGATACCTTCCCGGCACTTGCAAAATGTGCAGCAAATTACATGAATTCTCAATTGGCAAAACTGGAAGCTATCGATAATGGATATGACGAAGCCATCATGCTTGATTATGAAGGACACGTTTCAGAAGGTAGTGGAGAAAACATTTTCCTTGTCGAAGGCGAAAAACTGTTCACTCCATCAATGTCCTCATCCAATCTAAAAGGTATTACAAGAGACACAATCATGACCGTTGCACGCGACTTAGGCTATCAAGTCGTTGAAGAGATAATCTCAAGAGAAAGATTATACTCTGCAGACGAAGTGTTCTTCACAGGAACTGCAGCGGAAGTAACTCCAATCCGTTCAATCGATCACAGAACTATTGGTATAGGCAGCAGAGGACCGATTGCTGAAAAAATACAAAAAACATTCTTTGACATTGTTGAAGCTAAAACTGAAGACAAATACGGTTGGTTATCTTACATATAATGGTGTAGTCTATGGATATAGTTCAGGGAATTATAATCGGCATAGTTCAGGGTTTGACTGAGTTTTTGCCGGTTAGTAGTTCAGCGCATTTAGTTTTCATTCAAAACATCCTTGGAGTTGAAAGCTCTCTGGCTTTCGATACCTTTCTTCATTTGGGAACTTTGATTGCAGTATTATGGTTTTTCAGGGCGGACATCTACCAAATGCTCGAATCATGGTGGTACAGTATTCATGACATCTCACAGGGAAGGTTCAGGGAAGGATTTTATGAAGACCCTTACAAGAGACTTGCATGGTATGTGATAATTGCAACAGTTCCGGTTGGAATTGTAGGTGTGCTGTTTGAAGATTCAATAGACGCATTATTTTCAGGGGCATTGTATGTTCCTGCATTCTTTTTGTTTGTAACAGGAACAATATTATACCTTTCTCAAAGAATGCCAAGCGGTGAAATCAATTATGATACAATAACCAAAAAAGAAGCATTATTCATGGGATTGGGTCAGGCGTGTGCAATTCTCCCTGGTCTTTCACGTTCAGGAACCACAATTGCAGCCGGTTTAACAATCGGCCTTGAAAAGGAATTTGCCGCCAAATTCAGTTTCATATTATCAGTTCCGGCAATCTTTGGAGCATTTGTTTTCCAACTTGCGGATATCGGTGCTGCGATGAATGTCAATTTCCTTCCGGTATTTTTAGGATTTGTCGCATCAATCATAGCAGGGTATCTCGCAATCAGATGGATGCTGGACCTTATTCAAAATAAGAGCTTGGATATTTTTGCATATTACTGCTGGTTGGTTGGTATAATAGTGTTTATGGGTTCAATTGCCCACATATTTTAAAATTAAAAATGGTAGAGATTAAAAAATAATCTCTATTTACATACTTTTTCTATTTTTTTTCTTAGTTTTTCAACGGAGTTTCCTAAAACAAGCGCGGTATACATTGCTCCTCCGGCTCCGGCTCCTTCTTTAACAAATCCTTTCAGGTAATTTTTCAATCCTTCATGTTCGGAATCCTCGAATCTAGGATCTACAACATTAACGGTGATGTTGTCGTCAATCTGTTCTAGAATGCCGAAAAGGTCTGCGGTTTCATCGGCTGCGACAAACACTGTTGTAGCCAGGTTGATTCTTGAAAAGTCGAAGGTCGGTTGTATGGATTTAATCGCGGCACAGGTTGCGGCCATCTGTGTTCCTCCAGCCAAAATGATAGGGATGTCGGAACCTAACACCAATCCTGCAATCGCGGCGATGGTCGGGTCACCAACTGCGCCTATGGCCTGCATCGCATCGGCTTTTCCTATTTCAATTCCTGCGTTTTTCAATCCTTCATTAACGGCGTTTGACTTTAAGTCATGAGGGTTATGGGGCATGCTTCCGCTGACTTTCTCATTGGCTTCATAGCCAAGGGCTTTCAATACTCCAAGAGCGGTTGTAGTTCCTGCGGCAATGCTTTCACCGATAATGAGCATTTCATGCCTTAATGAAAGTTCGCTGCCTAAGTCCTTTGCGTTTTCAAATATTTCCAGAGGGTTCAAAACTCCTTTTCCTGTTCTGATGTCCCTTCCGTAATCTTTACCTAGACTCACATAGTCGAGATCAGGTTTGATTTTAGAACCTGCATCGACAATGACGAATGGGATGTTTGCAAGTTGAAGGGCTGCCTTTGTAAGCCTTGCAGGTGTCGGTGCTGCCGCATCACCCACAACGGTTTCTGCAGGTGCTTCACAACATCTCACTTCGCCCAAAACCATAAATTCAGCATCGGAAGCAGGAGTGTATATTGTTAACTCCGCGGATGGGCCCGCTCCAGAAATTCCCTCAATCAATGAGGTATCTGTTGTTCCGATTGTAAGTAAAAATACAGGGTCATCACATTCCTGTAGTTTTTCTGTCAAATCTGTTGACCCGTAAGTGGTAATTCCATCAATCATCTTTTTCACCTTGTTTTTTCAATAAATCTATAATTATTTTATTCTGATTAATAATCTTTTTGTTTTGAAGCATGATTTTCTTTAGCAATTCCCTTTCAGGCAATTCGTCATCTGTTGGGAATGTCTGTCCGTCTCTTGCTCTTGGTGGGATTTTAATCTGGTCTTTTGGAGGAAGGGATGTTTTTTCATCTCCTCTTGGAGGTATTGTGCCTCTTGAAGCGCTGTCTTCTTTAGCAACAAAGTCAACATATCTGTGTGTTACCTTATTTTTTCCTCTCTCTTCAAGAAGTTCCATCAGCCTGTCATCCACCTGCTCAACACCAACCAGCTGTTCCTGCTCGACTTCATGTATCAACCTTTTTTGAATGTTGTATGCATTGTAAATAGGTATTCCTCTGGTATTGCATTCGTTTTTAAACATGTCGTTGATGTTAATGTCTCCGGTTAACTGTTTTACTCTCTTTTGTTCTGGAGTGTTTGCACTATAAAATCCCATACTTTCACTTTTGTTTTTTAAATTTAAAATTGTTTCTATATTGAATTTTTGTCTTATTTTTGGACATTAATAAAATATTTATATAAAAAATGTCTAATTATTATACATTGGTGATAAAATGATTAAGGATATTTTGGGAAACCACCCTCAGATTAAGGTAATTGACTATATGTTGTCTTGTCCTTTCCATGAATTTACAAAACAGCAGTTAGCAGTAGGCTCTGAAATATCTAGATCCACATTGGATAAATTCATTGATAATTTTCTTGAATATGAATTATTATGTAAAAAAGGGTCTAAATATATTGTAAATCCTAAATCTGAGTTCATAAAAGATTTTTTTAGCATTAATGATAAACTTGTCAAAATAGAAATTGAAAAGCAATCAAGACTTCCGGAAGATATGGGTGATGAATTGAGTGATGATGAATTGGATGAAATCCTTAATGACATTCCTGATGAAGTAAATCTGGAAAAATTAGAATTTGAAATTGAATCAAAAGAATTCTATACATTTTCCTCAGACAAATCCAATGAAACTTCTTTCGATTTGTTGTTAAGCAGGTGATAAAATGAAGAATGTATCTGATATACCATATGATGAAACAGTAAAGATAAATGAAGACTCTAAGGTTGTTCATGCTTCATCTTTTGGTGTAGGTGGCACGAATGATGAAATTAGAATAATAGTCTGTGATAAAAAATTAATCACAGATGAAAATGGATTTAAATTAATTAATGAATCTGATTTACAAATTGTTATGGATAAAAAAACGGCTAATGATTTAAAAAATCTTTTAGAAATGTATACCGGGAAAGAATAGGTGTTAAAATGAAAACCAACACCATTATTCAGGAGGAAATCCTATTCTTCTTGTATCAAAACAAATATTTCAACAAACGCCACACTCCAATTTCAAATATCTGCAATAAATTGTCCCAAATTCCATGCAAATATATCAAGAACGAGTTAAAAAACTTATACAGGATTAAATTGATTAGATTCAAAAAAACTAAACATGGAATTGATGTATTTTTGAACGTTAAAATGAAAAGGGAAATTGAAGGCATCATTTCACAAAGACTGGAATCATGGTATTCATTATGATTTAATATTAAAAGGGACAATATTATATTATTAAACATTCAAGTTGATTATTTTGATAAGTTTAGGAATTGAAGGAACAGCAGAAAAAACCGGTGTAGGCATTGTTGATAGCGATGGCAATATCTTAGCCATGGCTGGAAAACAGCTATTTCCAGAGGAAGGAGGCATTCATCCAAGAATTGCCGCAGAACATCATGCAGAATGGATTCCTAAACTGATACCGCAAGCCATGGAAGAGTCCGGCTTGTCATATGATGACATTGATTTGATTTCATTTTCACAGGGTCCGGGCCTAGGCCCCGCTTTAAGGATTGTTGCAACTTCCGCAAGAAGTCTTGCATTGTCACTTAAAAAGCCAATTATCGGCGTCAATCATTGCATTGGCCATGTTGAAGTTGGAAAACTGGATACCGGTGCGGTCAATCCAGTATCACTTTATGTCAGTGGCGGAAACAGTCAGGTAATTGCCTATGAAAGCGGAAGATATAGGATATTCGGCGAAACCCTGGATATTGCAGTCGGAAACTGTCTGGATCATTTTGGTCGTGAAACCGGTTTGGGACATCCCGGAGGTCCTGTAATTGAAAAACTGGCAAAAAAAGGTTCATATGTTGATTTGCCTTATGTCGTTAAGGGAATGGATTTCTCATTTTCAGGATTGTTGTCAGCTGCCATAAGGGAAGTTGAAAAGGGCACTCCAATTGAGAACGTTTGCTTTTCACTTCAGGAAACAGCCTTTTCAATGCTTGTTGAAGTTACAGAACGTGCCCTGTCACACACTCAAAAGGATGAGGTGATGCTGTGCGGAGGGGTATCAGCCAATTCAAGATTGCGTGAAATGCTTAGGATAATGTCTGAAGAGCATGGAGCCAAATTCTACATGCCAGAAATGAAGCTTTGCGGCGATAATGGGGTCATGATTGCATGGCTAGGGCTTTTGATGTGTAAGGAATTTGGGCCGATGGAAATGTCTGAAACCGGCATCATCCAAAAGTTCAGGACCGATGAGGTGGATATCCCTTGGATTGACAATGCTAAAACCTATTTGACACTTTCGGATGAATTGATAGCAAAAGGAGCGGAATCCAACATTGTCAAAAGCAGTTATTTGGGTGAAAATGCGGTCATCAAGGATAGGATTCCTAAAGGTTATAGGGTTCCGGAAATCGACAATAAAATCAGAAAGGCCAGAACTAAAGAGGAGGCCAAGCTATTGTCCGATGCAAAAAGGGCAGGTGTCAGGACTCCGGTTCTTTATGATGTTGATTTGAACCGTAAAGCCATTACAATGGAAGAGATTGATGGAATTATGGTTAAGGATGTTATGGATGAAGACTTAGCTTTTAAAATTGGTGAGGAAATATCTAAACTGCATTCATACGATATTATTCATGGAGACATCACATCATCCAATATAATGCTTCAGGACGGCAATTTGGTTTTCATTGATTTTGGGCTTGGAAGATATTCGCAATTGAAAGAGGATAAGGCTGTAGATCTGCTTGTTTTGAAAAAATCCCTGCAGAGCATTGATTATAATCTGGCTGTGAAATACTTCGGCTGCGTTTTAGATGGTTACGGCGACAAATCAATCTTAAATACAATATCTGACATAGAATCCCGTGGAAGGTATACTCACTGAATTGATAACCAACACATATAATAAAAACCATCATCAAAGTTAAAATTATGATAACATTTATAACTGGTAACGAACATAAAGTAAAAGAAGCAGAGAATATTTTCAAAGATTATGACATTACTTTAGAGCATATTGATTTAGGCTACACAGAACCCCAAGGAACTCTTGAGGAAGTGGCCATATCAGGCGCAAAATATGCTTGTCATAAATTAGAAAAACCTGTGATTGTTGAAGATGCTGGTTTATTCATTAAAGCTTTAAACGGATTTCCGGGGACATATTCACATTATGTTCAAGATACTATCGGAAATCAGGGTGTTTTAAAGTTATTAGCAGATTCCGATGACCGTTATGCCGAATTCAGGTCAGTTATTGGGTACTGTGCCCCCAATTCTGAGCCCAAGATCTTTTTAGGCAAGGTCAAAGGTGAAATCGCAGTTGAAGAAAAAGGAAATTTAGGATTTGCTTTCGATCCAATTTTTTATGTTCCTAGTGAAGGTAAGACATTTGGAGAACTTACAACTGATGAAAAAAACCAATTTTCACATAGAAAAAATTCTTTAGAACAGTTTATCAAATGGTATTCTACTAAAGATTAAATTATATTTATTGGGCTTATTTAAGATTTAAAAAATTTAAAGAGGTTTATATTATGGCAAGACCAGAATGGGTAACTTATAGTGACGAAGAAATTGAAGAAATGATTTTAAAATTTAACAGAGAAGGTAAAAGTACTTCCGAAATCGGTATTATCTTAAGAGACCAGTACGGAATTCCGTCAGTGAAAGACGTAACCGGTGAAAGAATTACTCAAATCTTAAAAAGAAACGGTCAGGCTGGCGACTACCCTGAAGATTTATTAAACTTGATCAGAAGAGCAGTCAACATCAGAGACCACTTAGAAGAAAATCCTAAAGATTTACACTCCAGAAGAGGATTAACCATTATCGAAGCTAGAATCAGAAAATTAGCATCTTACTATGTAAGTGAAGGTGCATTACCAGAAGGTTGGAGATATAATCCAAAAGAAGCAGCACTCCTTGTTAAATAGAGCTAGTGAAGCTACCAATATGCTTAAGGGGCATATTGACAATGATAGTGTTATCAGATTAATTTCTCATAACGATGCTGATGGAATATCAGCAGCAGCAGTTATAGCGAATGCTTTAAAGGAAGAGAACGTTCAGTTCCACACTACAATAATCCCACGTCTTAAGGAAGATATTGTAAATCAGCTCAGAAGCGAAAAATATGATTTGTTCATATTTTCAGACATGGGAAGTCCTTTCATCAAGGAATTCAATACCTATAAGCATGATGTTATAGTTGCTGACCACCATCAGGTTGACGATACTGAATCTGAAAGCAATGTGGTACATGTAAACCCTCATCTGTTTGGTATTGATGGCAGTAAGGACTTGTCAGGTTCAGGTTCAGCTTATCTTACCGTTCGTGATTTGGATAAAAAGCACCTTGCCTATTTTGCACTTATTGGTGCATTTGGTGATATGCAAGGCCAAGACGGTTTTACAGGTGTCAATAAATTGATTTTAGATGATGCAGTAAGCAGCGGGGCTGTTGAAATCCATGAAGGTTTAAAGACAGTTTCCAAATCATCCGAACCTGTTTTCAAATCACTTGCTTATACTTTTTCACCGCCTTTGCCGGGGATCAGTGGAGATTTGGAAGGTTCTCAGGAATTTCTTGAACGCATGAATTTATCTTATGGAATCAAGTTCACCGATTTGGAGGATGAGGAAAAGGATCTTTTGAAGGATGCTCTCATCAATATTAATCCGGAGATTTTCGGGGACTGTTACACTCTTCCAAAGGAAGTTCCATTGCTTAGGGATTTGGAGGAATATGCATACATCCTTGATGCCTGCGGCAAAAACAAAAAACAGGGTTTAGGCTTAAGCATCGCTCTAGGTGAAAGGGACCAGGCATTGGATGCCGCCTTAAAGCTCCAGCGCCAATATCGCGACCAGATAGTCAGAGGCCTTGAATGGATTAAGAAGTATGGAGCTGAACAATTGAATTCAATTCAATATTTGTATTCTGAAGATAAGGTATTGAAATCAGTAATGGGAACAATTGCAAGCATAGGATTGTCAGTTGAATTATTGGATAATTCAAAACCGGTCATCGGAATGTCAAGACTTCACAAGGACATTAAGATTTCCGGGCGCACCACCCGCGAAATGGTTGCACGTGGAGTTAATTTAGGCCAGGCGCTTAAAGACTCATCAAACAATTTCGCAGGAACAGGTGGCGGACATGACGTCGCGGCCGGTGCGATGATACCGTTCGAGGCAAAGGACAATTTCCTGCATTTAGTGGATGAGATGGTTGAATATCAATTAAATAACGATTAATATGTTTTTGACAAAAAAAGAACAAGAAATGTGTGATGGGGAGTATGGAGAAACCATCAGAAAAAGTATGAATATCCTAGTGGCTTTAGGAGATATCTATGGCGCTTCTAAACTGGTTGACATCACTTCCGCTCAGGTATCCGGCGTTTCCTATAAAACAATAGGGGATGCGGGTTTGGAATATCTTGAAGACTTGGCCCGCGACGGTTCAGGTAAAGCCACAATAAACGCTTCACTCAATCCGCCGGGAACAGATTTGGATAACTGGGAAAAATTAGGTTTTCCCCACGATTTTGCAATCAAGCAAAATCAGATTGTAGACGCTTATGCAAATCTGGGCATTTCCAAGACATGCACATGCACTCCATATCTTGTGGGTAATGTTCCAAGATTCAGGGATCACGTTTCATGGTCCGAGTCATCTGCTGTAGCTTATGTCAATTCAGTCATCGGCGCCCGAACCAATCGTGAAGGAGGACCTGCGGCTCTTGCAGCGGCAATCGTCGGTAAAACTCCTCTTTACGGATTCCATTTGGATGAAAACAGAAAGGCCAATTTGTTAGTCAATGTCTCTACAGAATTGAAGGGTGCGGATTTCGGTGCATTGGGTTACATAATAGGCAAGGTTGTCGGCGGAGGAATACCTTATTTCAAATTGCAAAATGTTCCGAACAACAACGATTTGAAAACCTTGGGTGCGGCTCTTGCATCTTCAGGTTCCGTTGCGCTTTACCATATTGAGGGCGTGACTCCGGAATTCAACATAAACTCTGAAGATGAAATTGAGGATATAATGTTCATTTCCGATAAGGAAATTTCACAAACCCGCCAAAAATTATCAACCACAGATAAAACTCCGGATTTGATTTGTCTGGGATGTCCTCATGCGTCACTTGAAGAGATTAAACAGGTGGCAAGCATTGTTGAAGGCAAAAGCATTAAAAACAAATTATGGATTTGCACATCCGTCAGCGTTAAGGCAACAGCTGACAGAATGGGATACACTCAAACAATTGAAGCTGCAGGCGGAAACGTCGTATGCGACACCTGTATGGTTGTAGCGCCAATCGAAGAGATGGGCTTTGAGGTCATCGGTGTAAATTCAGCAAAGGCAGCAAACTATGTTCCGTCAATGTGCGGACTTGATGTTGTTTATAATGATGTTGAAAATCTTATTCAATTTGAATAGGGTTTCAAATTCTTTTTTTTAAATATTTTTCAATCGTTTTGTTAAACTTTAAATTTAATAAAATCTATAACTTATAGTAGAAATTATAAGGAAACTTTTTTATGAATTATTTAGTTGTTGGTGCAGGAAACGCAAGTAGGCCTGTTGCAAGATTGCTCAATTATTTGGGACATGATGTTGTAATAACAGATTTAAAAGATATTTCTGAATTCAAAATTGAATTCCAAAGAAGTTTAATTGAAATGGAAAAGGAAGGCGTGAAATTAGACATGGCCAATAAGGATCCATCAGTCGATGGATTTGAAGCGGCATACATGCCACCTACTTTACCGGAATCCGCTCCAATCGCTCAAAAGATAAAAAATTCAGATTTGAAGGTTCTAACCAATGAGGAATTCTCTAAAATCGTCAATAACTTGATTCCGGTTGATATAATAGGAATAACCGGAACCATGGGCAAGACCACAACAACTTTCATCACAACAAGCTTGTTCAAACAGGCAGGATACAATGTTTGGTCCTGTTCATCCTTAGTCAATAACTTGGTTTCCGAAGCCATTATCGATGGAATTGTTAAAGGCAAGGCACAGGGCTGCGATATTGCTATTTTTGAACTGCCTCACGGCACAATAGGTCTTTTGAATAAACTAAACGTTAAAATAGGTCTTTTAACAAATATTGCAGAAGACCATCTTTCAGAATTTGGAGGCTCACTCGAGTTATACCAGCAGCGTAAGCTTATTTTGGAATCGATAAGCGAAACGTTCATTGCAAACTATTCATGTTTTGATTTGATAAATCCGATAAGGGATGATGCAATTTACTACGCACTTGATGAGGATGTTGATTTCAAAGGCACTGTTGGTGATAAGTCATTGACAATAGAATATGAAGACGGTTCTTTTACAACTCCCTTTTACATGATGAGCTATTTCTTTGAAAACTCAGTTGCGGCTTCAGCCGCCGCCCTCACATATGGAGTTAAAAAAGAAGACATTATTGATGCATTAACTGTATTTAAAGGATTGCCTGCACACATGGATGATGTGGGGGAATATAATGGAAGAAAGGTAATTCTGGATTCAGCATTTTTATATGATGGAATGAAAATCACTCTGGATTACTTCAAGGATGAAAGCGTGGTATTGTTCCTTGATCATTTTGATACATTATCAGTTAGGGATAAGGCGGAAGTCGGCGAACTGGTTAGCAATTATGACCTTAAATGCGTAATTGCAAGCGGATTCAATGAAGTGACTCAGGAAGTGGAAATGCAGGCCGCTCAGGAGATACTTGATGCGATTACAAATCCGAATATTAAAAAGGTGGCGGTTGAAAACATTCAGATTGCCGCTGAAGAGACATTCAGGTACTCAGAGCCGGGAGACATCATTCTGCACATGGGTCCGCTTATAGCATATGACAGGCTAACGACCGTTGATAAAATCATGAAAGGACTTGAAATAGGAAGTAAAAAGTATGAATAAGAATAAAACCTTTGGTGTTATAGGAGTTTGCGGAGCAAACGGTAATTTGATAGCAAGAGTACTTAAACAGAGAGGATATAATGTCATAGGCACAGACTTGTCCTTTAAAAAAGATTGCAGGTTCGCAAAATCCCTTGAAGGTTATGATATTGAAGTTTTTTATGGAAAAACTCCCGAATCATTCTTTAATAAGGTTGATTATGTTATTCCACCTTTAAGTCTATCAAAAGATTCTGAAATTCTTAAAAATTGTGATAAACCGATTTTGGACGTATATGATATTATTGACATGATTAAACCTGAAAAGCCGGTGTTCGGAATAACAGGTACCAACGGCAAAACAACCTCAACCACCTTACTTAAAAAAATTGCATATGACAATGGAATAAAACCATGTGAGCATGATTTGGAAGGAATGCAGGGTAATGCCGAATTCATTCCTATTTTACAGTCAAGATTGGATGGGGATGTCGGAATATTGGAGGTTGGGACCTTTGGTGTTCCGGGAACAGTAGGAAGGATTGTCAAGAATACGGATATGGCCGCAGGTTTGATTACAAACATCACACCTGACCATCTAAATGATCTTGGAAGCTTTATGGATTATGCAAATGTCAAAGCGGAATTCATAAAGGAAATAGGTTCCGGACAATTAATAGTCAATGCCAATGACCCTACAATCATAGGCCTTTTAAGGGAATTGGATTTCAAAGGGGAAGTCATAACATTCGGTGTTGATGAGCTTCCGGATTCAATCAGCATGAAGGAATGTGTTTGCGGACGCGAAATTGCCGTAAAGGAAATCATATCAGGCTGCGGATATTACTTCTGCAAATGCGGCATAACAACTCCTCAGGTAGACTATATTGCATCCAATGTTGATTTGGCTAACCGCACTTTCGACTTGTTTACTCCGACTGATAAGTTAACAGTAAAGATGGGCATTGACGGCCTTCATAATGTTTATAATGTTACTGGAGTCATAATTGCCGCGCATGAATTCTTAGGCCTCCCATATGATAAGATCTTACCGAGCATCGCTGATTTCAATGGTGTCAGCGGAAGAATGGAGGAAGTGGGTAAGGTAAAGGGCAAGGATATTTATGTTGATTATGCCCACAACCCCGCCGGTGTGGAAACAGTGCTTAAAGAATTCAAAAAGCTGTTCGGCGAATTCACAACTGTCATAACAGTTTCATCCGAATCAGGTTATGTTGGAGACTTGGATATTTTCAACAGTGTCTTAAAATTCTCCAAATTCATAGTGCCCGCATCTGTCGCTTCACAAAAGATAGCCGTTGAAAAATTAAGGGAAAACCCTAAATTGAATGACAGGATATTTTTAAACCATATCGATGATTTTGTAAAAACAGGAACATTGGGCGCTTCAGAAGAGGAGGTTCGCGACGGTTTAATCAAGGCTTTAAATCTTGATTGTGAAATGGTAATCGCTCTTGGTGAAGCCGCCACCAAATTCAAATCTGTCGTATTTGAATTATGATATTAGGATTACTTTTCAAATGCTCTCTCTTAATATATTAATAAGAGTATTAATTAATATGATATCATGACAAGTTACATTAATCATCCTTTATTAAAAAAAGATGCAATCGAATCTAGATTATATCAACAGATTCTTGCCGGAGATGTTTTAAAAAAAGGAAATACTATGGTTGTTGCACCAACCGCACTGGGTAAGACAATCGTAGCGATTCTTGTAGCTGCAGACAGATTAAATAAAGTAAAAAACTCAAAAGTTCTGGTTCTAGCACCATCCAAACCATTGGCCATCCAACACGAGGAAAGTTTTAAGGAGTTTATCACTTTGCCGTGTTCATCACTGACAGGCGCCATTAAAACCGATGAAAGGGTAAAAAGATGGGAGGAATCCCGAATCATCAGCGCAACTCCGCAAACCATAGAATCCGACTTATTAAATGGAAGATATGACTTGAGCAATGTTTCATTGATTGTTTTTGACGAATGCCATCATGGTGTTGGATCTTATTCCTATGTATATCTGGCATCAAGATATGTTCAGGAATCAAGTTTTAATCTCATTTTAGGATTAACCGCTTCACCGGGCTCCGATAAATATAAAATCAAAGAAGTATGCGAAAACCTCTACATTCAAAATATCGTAGTCAAAACTGAAGATGACGCCGATGTAAAGCCATACTTCAACCCTGTTGAAATAGAATGGGTTAAAATTAAAATGAGCGGAGAACTTGCAAAAATCAAGGAAAATGTTGATAAAGCATTAAAAGTAAGGCTAAAGGCTTTAAAGAATATGGGCATCATAAAAACAGTTGCAGTTAATAAGGTGGATATTTTAAAAGCCAGAAGCAGAGTTCAAGGCGAAATTGCACGTTCCGCAAATCCTGATAAGAACCTGTTCCAGGCAATGTCTATTTTAAGTGCGGTCATAAATGTTCAGCATGCTCAGGAACTGATAGAAACCCAGGGGGTTCAGACCTTCAATAAATATGTTGGCAGATTACGCAAAAAACAAACCAAGGCAGCCAAATCGTTAATGTGGGATGATAATTTCGGTCGAGCTGTTAAAATGGCAAGGGATGCTGAAAAACATGGTTGGGAACATCCGAAACTGCGTGAAATAACCAAAATTCTTAAAAAGGAATTGGGGGACAACGGCCAAACCAAACTCACCACTTCCCGTTTTGAAGATAAAAGCGATGAGTCATCTTCAAAGATTATAGTATTTACACAATATCGTGATACTCTCGAAATGATTCATCAAAAACTTGAAAAAGAAGGAATAAAATCTGCAAAGTTCTTTGGTCAGGCAACTAAGGATGGGGAAAAAGGATTAACCCAAAAAGAACAGAAAGCTATTATAAAATCATTTAGAATGGGTGAATATGATGTTTTGCTTTCAACAAGTGTTGCAGAAGAGGGTATAGATATTCCTGCAGTTGATTTGGTGGTATTATATGAACCGGTGCCGTCTGAGGTCAGAATGATTCAAAGAAGGGGAAGGACTGGCCGTAAAAGAACAGGACGTGTAAAAGTGTTGATTACTGAAGGCACCCGTGATGAAGGTTATTACTGGTCAAGCATCAGAAAAGAGGACCGTATGAAAAATCAGTTAATCGACCCTGAGGTATTGGAGGAATTGAATGCTTCAGCAGTTGAAAGGATGGATAACCAGCGCAATGTTAAGGTGATTGATAAGCCTAAGGAGGAAAATGATTTTCCTGTTGTTTATGCGGACTCAAGAGAAGGCAATTCCAAAGTAATTAGACATTTAACCGAAATGGAGATTGACGTTAAAGTTCGTTCAATGGCCGTCGCTGATTATCAGGTAAGCGATGAAGTGGCTATTGAGAGAAAAACCGCGAAGGACTTTGTTGACTCAATCGTTGATAAAAGATTATTCAAGCAGGCAAAGGAATTGTCTGAAGAATTCAAACATCCTATATTGATTTTGGAAGGTGAGGATTTATACACAGGTTTCATTAATCCAAATGCAATTCGCGGAACAATGGCTTCCATTGCAATTGATTTTGGAATCAGCATTTTGCCTACAAGAAATGCTCAGGATACTGCTGCAATGATTAAGAGAATTGCTATTAGAGAACAAAATGGTGAAAGGACTCCTATTCAAATCAGAACAGACAAAAAACCGGTCAGCCTTTTGGAGCAGCAATTGTTCATTGTAGAATCATTACCTAATATAGGTCCGGTCAATGCCAAAAATCTGTTAAAGCACTTTGGGTCTGTGTCAAATGTTCTTAATGCTTCAGAAAGTGACCTGCAGGAAGTTGAAGGAATCGGTAAAAAAACAGCTAAGGATATTAGGAAAGTGATTGATTCCAAATACCTTTATTTTGAAAGGGAAATAAAAGAAAAGAAACTTCTTTAGAAGTTCCTTTTAATGTACTCATAACTTTTTTTGATAGAATCATGGTCATTTACTTCAATGATGTAGATGCCATCATAATTTTTTTCTTCTAATTTATTGACAATAGATTTTAAATCAATAGAGCCTTCACCAAATGCAAGGTGAGCATCATCATCACCAAAATTATCATGCATATGTATGTGTTTAATTGAATCAAAAATCATTCCGTCCGGAGCATATCCCGCATGGTTGGCATGGCCGATGTCCAGGGTCATGGACATGTCCAGTGAAACGAGCAGTTCATTCAAATCATTCAAATTCTGATAAATCATGCCGTCAAATGTAGGCATGTTTTCAATGGTTGTCAAAACACCTAAATCGTCGCCATACTCTCCTAGCTCTTTTATTGATTCATTAGCAAACTCATAAACTCTGTTCAAAAAGTATTTGTTCGCTAAAAATGGTGCAAGGCCGGGATGTACGACCACGGCTTCGGCATTTATTTCATTTGCCAAATCAATAGATTCTTTTATTTGGTTTATTGAGTTGATTCTACTTTTCTTTTGAACTGCCGCAATGTTAACGTCCATAAAAGGGGAATGAACTGAATATTTTAAATCATAACTTTGCAAACTATCAGTGTCCACCTCTTCGTGAGGGAATTGATGGACAATTTCAGCATAGTCCAAACCTAAATTTTCAATGAATTCGAGATTATCTTCCAATCTATCTGTTATGCCGGCCAGTGTTGATGCTCCAATTTTCATGTTATCACATTTTTTGAATAGCAGTAATCTCCAATCCCATCTCGATAGCTTCAATGATGATATCGGATAGCTCTATTCCTCTTTTGATTTTGATTTCTCCTTTTTTAGATGTTGTTGCGGTCAATAAATACTCTCCGTCTATTTGAATGTCAAAGTTTTTACGGCCATTCTCACGTCCGAGCTCCAAGATCAACTGTTTTCTGGTATGCAGGATATCAACTTCGAAAGGAGCCTTGTTTATAGGTTTTGATTCAATTACCTCTACGCCTAAACTTATTCCAATGATTTCTTCAATTTCAGCAATTCTTTTCCCGTTTTTTCCGATGATTTTTGGGATGAACTCTTCGGGGATGTATATGTTGGCCCTTTCAGGTGAAATCACTTCAACATCAACTTTTGCTTTTTTCGGCAGAATCTTTTTGACTTTCCTCAAGATTTCCTTTTCAGCGATCTTATCCACTGATGATTTGTAATTCGCTTCGCTGCCGGTTCCGTTGACAAGATCTATGTCCATCACGATGGTCTGCTCTCCGTAGGTATAAATCTCATTTTTAAGCTCACCGGTTTCAAAGTCTCTCACTTCAATAACAGGCCTTGCGAGGTCCGCCTCTTTCATACCTGTTGGAACTTTAACAGTCATTTTGGTCTCATAGACGCTTGTAACTTTCCCGTCTTCAATGTAAATGCTTGTATCAACAATCGATGGAATTACACCAAGCTCAACTCTTGAAGCGATTCTTTGGATTGCATCAATCGGGCGTGTTGCATGGACAACTCCAATCATACCAACGCCGGCAAGCCTCATATCCGCAAAGATGTTGAAATCAGTGTTTTTACGCAATTCATCATAGATGGTATAATCAGGCCTTACAAGCAACAGCACATCAGCGGTATTTTCCATGCTTCCTTCCAAAGGAGCGTACTGTGTTATTTCATCAGGCAGCTGCAAATCACGTGGCGATTCCATTGTCTTTACAACCTTATTTAATTTTGATGCGTAATATTTGCCTATTGCCTGTACGAATGTTGATTTACCTGCTCCCGGAGAACCGGATATTAGAATTCCTTCGGCATTTGTCCTGATTCTTTCGAGCAATTTGTCAGACAAATGATATTCATCCAAATCGATGTTTGCAACGGGCCTTACGGCTGTAATCTCCAAACCTTCAGAAAATGGCGGGTAAGCTATTGAAATCCTGTATTCTCTTGATTGAACAACATATGACCCTTTCTTCTCGCTTTCCAAGTAAGTTTTAGGGTCATTCTTTGCCTTGTCGAGGATTTCATCAACAATTTCCTGAAGTTCCCTGTAATTATAACGTTTTTCGTTTAATATGATAAAATCAATGTGTCCGGGGGTTCCTTTTTTCGCCATCGGAACTACATTTTCCTTTAAATGGACGGACATTGTATCGTCATCAAAGTATTTTTCGATTGAAAGTGGGGTTTCTTCAATTTTCTGTTCATAAAAATATACGGGTATTCCCTGTGATTTCGCAACCTCGGCCTGCACTTTATCGTTGGTAACAAGTGTTCCCATCTCGCTTCTGGCAATATCCCTAATGATGCTGTCTATTTCGCCGCTTTTAGCATACTTTATGTCATAGTTGGTTGGCCTTTTTCCTTTAAAGGTGATTGCAAGTTCGCCTTCATCCTGCAAATCCTGCAGTTTCTGAAGTTCCTTTAAACCTTTTCTTCCTTCAGACCTGTTGGCGTTTGCCTGGTGTTCAAGTTCACAAACCACCGCTTCGGGCACAACAATTTCAGGATAATCCAAATCCTCCTTTTCAATGAGGTCTGATATTGCACCTATGATAACGGCGCTTGTGTCTGGTATTATACATTTCATTTCAATACACATCTTCCGGGTTTACAAGTCTTTTTAAGATAATTTCAGTATCTTCTTCTTTCATATCATCAATGTCGATCCTGTTTTCGGTGTTCAGCTTTCTAAAAAAGCAGGATTTATAACCTTCATGGCATGCCGCACCGGTTTGGAAGATTTTTAAAACAATTGCATCCATATCGCAATCCACAAGGATTTCATGAACTTCCTGAAAATGGCCTGAGGATTCGCCCTTAAGCCACAACTGGTTTCGTGATGTGCTCCAGTAATGGGCCTTGCCTGTTTCAATGGTTTTAATCAATGCTTCCTTATTCATGTTGGCCAACATCAGTATTTCATTTGTTTCAATATCCTGCGCAACTGCAGTGATGACCTTAACGCCGTTGATTTCATGCCTGAAGTTTATGTTCATTTCTATTCCTCTTTTAAATATGTTATGAGATTATCAATTTCAATCAGTTCCTGTTCGCCGCTGAGCATGTCTCTAACGGTAACTTTTCCTTCTGCAAGGTCATTGGCACCGACAATGATGATTTTTTCAACTTTGATTTTATCGGCATAATTCATCAATTTTTTGAATTTCTTACCGTTCAAATCAACATCGGTCTTGATGCCGTTTTTTCTAAGCAATTGGGTTATCTCAAATGCTTTTGCGCGAACATCCTTTGTGATTGGAGCCACATATACGTCGAGGTGTGAAGGCAGTTCTTCCTGTTCGGTCAGCTCTTCAATAGCGTTCATCAGCCTGTCAAAACCAAGAGCAAATCCTGTGGATTCGACTTCCTGGCCTCCGAATACCTTGACGAGACTGTATGAGCCTCCGCCGCAAATCTGCTTTTGAGCTCCAAGTTCCGGAACATAAATCTCGAATACGATTCCGGTATAGTAGTCAAGTCCCCTTGCAACGCCGAGGTTCAAAGTGTAATTTTCAACCCGGAATGATTGCAACAATGATATCAATTCCTTTAACTCTTCCAGTGCTTCTTTTGGCTCTTCATATGGTGCAATAAGTTCTTCAACGTCTGTGATGATTGATTTGTCTCCGACAAGGTCAATTAGTCTCAATAATATTTGGTTTAACTCGTCATTATCAATCACCGGTGAATCTCCACTTAATGATTCAATCAATAAGTCCTTATCGCCCTTATCGATTACAACCATGATTTCCCTTTGGGTTTCATCTGTGATGTCAAAGTGTTTGAACAGGCCTCTGATGATTCCCAGGTGGTTGATGTTCACATCAGCTGTGGTTATTCCTAATGATTGGATTGCATCGCTGCATAGGGCTATAACTTCAGCTTCTCCCTGCGGAGTTTTAGCGCCAATCAGTTCACAGCCGAATTGCCAAAACTGTCTGAATCTGCCTTTTTGAGGTCTTTCATATCTAAAACAGCTTCCGTAATAATATAGCTTGATAGGTTTGACTGCGGTTTTTTCAAGCTCATTTAAATATAATCTGGCAACCGGAGCGGTAATTTCAGGTCTTAATGTCAGTTCCCTGTCGGATTTGTCTTTAAAATTATATAACTGATCGACAATTTCCTCTCCGGATTTTGTTGTAAATAAACTTAATTCCTCAAATAATGGGGTTTTAATCTCTTGATAACCATAACTTTCAAATACTTTTCTTAAGGTACTTTCGGCTTGCTTTCTTTGCCTCATTTCATCAAATAAAAAATCTCTTGTACCTCGTGGTCTTGTAAATTCCATTTTTACTCTCCTTGTATGCGATATATTATAGTTTAACTATGTATGTACAAAGTTATATAATCTTTGTTAATCTATTAAATAATATATGAATATTAAAGGCAGTACGAATATTGTAGGTTTAATAGGCCATCCTGTTGAGCATAGCTTTTCACCGCCAATGCATAATGCGGCATTTAAGCAGTTAAACCTGGATTATGCCTATGTTGCATTCGATGTTGAACCTCAAAACTTAAAATCCGCAATCGAGGGCGCCGAATCATTGGGCATCAGAGGCTTGAACGTTACAATTCCACACAAGATTGATGTTATGGAATATTTGGATGATATTGATGAAGTGGCCGGTTTAATCGGAGCCGTCAATACAATCGATTTCAAGGACATGAAAGGTTACAATACCGATGGAATCGGTGCAGTTAGGGCTATTGAAGAAGTCACATCAATTAAAGATAAGAATGTTGTTGTTGCCGGAGCTGGTGGAGCTTCAAGAGCAATATCATTTTACATTGCAAAATATGGTGCAAAATCCTTAACAATATTAAACAGGAATGTTGAAAAAGCCCAAAAATTGGCTGAGGATGTGTTAAATTCTGATTTGATCAGTGATGTCAAAGCCGATTCGATTTCTGAAATAACATCTTATTTAAATCACGGAGATATTTTAATCAACACAACCCCTGTTGGAATGCATCCAAACATAAACGATAAGCCTATCGCATCAGCCGGCAATATGCATGACGATTTGGTTGTATTTGATGCTGTTTACAATCCAAATGAAACTGTACTTTTAAAAGAGGCCATCAAAGCTAATGCAAAACCTGTATATGGAATTAAGATGCTGCTATACCAGGGAGCTGAAAGCTTTAAAATCTGGACAGGAAGGGAAGCTCCCGTAGACGTAATGGAAGAAGCCTTGAGAAAAACAATCGATTTGAAATGATAATATGGATTTAATTTTTGATGTTTCAGGTTTAAAGTCTGAAGATGATGAGTTCGGTTCATCCAAAAAGGATGTGCTCAAATATTTGAAGATTATTGGAGTTGACACTCGTTTTATATCCTACACTCCAGAAAAGATTTACATCAACAATTTAAGGTTTTCAAAGTTTTCAAGAACAAGGGAGGCTACCTTTAAAAAGCAATATCCTGAAATTGAAGTTGTAAGAAGCAAATTATTCCAGAAAATATGCTCAAAGTCTTCAAAACATTTGGCCTTGGAAATCGAACCCAATTCTGCAATATTGATGCCAAAAGACAATTACATTGTTGATTTGCTTATGGAGCCATATACTCGCAAATACGGTGTGAAACTGGTTTATGAGGGGGATTATGATTTAATCGTCAATCCTTTAATTCTAGATGACCAGGTTAATAATATCTTCGAAGGCATCTTTAAGGGTGAAGGTCTGAATTACACAAAAAATGACAAGGAAATTTATCCTTTGGCAAATGTATCGCTTGACTGGATCAATTCCTTTTTGGAAATGGACGGTCAGGAATTAATAAAAAATGAAAATGAAAATGAATTGGCCAATTCATTTTCCGAATTTTTGGATGAGGTTGCTCCACAGTATAGGGATAATGTTGTGAGCGCTTCTGAATTTTTAAAAAATAAACTAGAAACTGAATAGGGAAACTTGCTTATCAGTTTTCTTTTTTTCATTTTTTTCTTCTTTAGGAGGCTCTTCTTCAACTATTTCCGGTTCTTCGACAATATCCTCACGTCTAGTTTCAACTCCCGGAATTTCAAACGGCAATTCTTCTTCTGCCGGTTCTTCAGCTTCCGGAATCACATTCATCATCTGGTTTTTAAGCTCTTCAGCACGTTTGTCACGTTCTTCAACTCTCATTTGAGCCTTTTGCTTTTCCATTTTGTCTACAACTTTTTTTGGGATTTTCTTTTTCCGGAACCGTTTGATTTCATTTTCTTCAAGTTCTAGAAAATCGGATATTTCCCAGGCAAGTTCGTCATTTTGAAACATTATTTCAAGGTATGGAAACATTGAAACTGCCACTCTACGGGATATATGCATCTTATCGAACATTTTTTCGGCGATGTCGTCCCTCAAGTTTCTTTTTCCTCTGTTACGACTCATTAAGGTAAATATTGTTGGGGTTTGGATTTTTGTGAATTTTTTATATGTTTCATGTTTGGAGTTGCTTACTCCGATACCCATGAAATCTGTAGCGTATTTCCAGTAGCCGTAGTTTCTACTTCTTTGGGTTCTTCCAAAGAATAAATCGGCTTTTGATATGTAGTCATATGCCTTTTTGATTTCATCCTTTTTCTTGTACTCCCTTGGGATGTTTTCTGCAATGTATTCCATGACGAGTGTAGGGTCTTCTTCAACCCATAATGCCTCTTTAACATGGGCAGGGGTTTTGCTTTTCAAAACTCCTGTAATTGCATTAAAGATATCTGAACGGGTGTCTTTAATTTTCATATCTTCAAGGTCTTTCACTTCTAGTGCTGTGTCCTTATCAGAAAGTGCTTGTAGAGTGTTGATGGCTGAACGCACATCTCCCTGCGATTTAACGGCTATTTCTTTTAAAGCCTGGGGATTTGCATCAACACCTTCTTCTATAGCGATTTTTCTCAGCAGCGCTGATATGGAATTCCACCTTGATTTCTTCATTTTGATTACTTGGCATTTAGGTTTAATGGATTGCAATCGTTTTGAATAAAAGTCATTGGCTATTAGAATCATCGGATGGTGTGAAGTTTTGATTATCTCTCCGATTGCCTTTACACCACCACGGTCATTGGTTCCATGAATTCCGTCTACCTCATCAAGGATGATTAGTTTGTATTCATCGCCAAAAAGGGATCTGGAAGATGAGGATTCGCCGATTGTATTTTTAATCACATCCTGTGAACGTTTGTCACTGGCGTTCAATTCAATGTATTCTGAGAATTCCTTGGCTATGATTTGAGCTAATGTTGTTTTTCCGATACCCGGCGGTCCAACTAAAAGCAGAGGTATTTGCGGATTTCCTTTTTTCCACTCACCAACCCAATCTGTGATTATCTTAATCTCTTTTTTATTACCCACCACTTCTGACAGTTCCTGTGGTCGGTATTTGTCAGTCCATAACATTTCAATACCTTATAAGAATTGAGTTAATAGAGCTTCAAGCTGTATTCTTGGATTAGCCCCTTCTCTTATTCTAAAATCACACTCTGCTATTGCTTCAATCAAATCCATGTAGATGCTGGCATCCATTTTTCCATCAATAACTCTTTTTGAAACGTCCTGATAAATCTGGGTTACCATATCTTCACCGCTGGTTCCCTGCAAGACCATGGTTTCTCTCAAAATGTTGCGGGCACCCATGAAATCACCCATCAACGCCTTGTTTATCATGTTGCCAATATCCTGAGGTTTAGCCTTTGATATAACCTCATAAATGGATTCCTCTGTTATTGTCTCTCCTTCTGAAGCTGCGGCCTGCAATACATTCACGGCCTTTCTCATGTCCCCTTCAGCAAAATAGACAATGGTTTCAAGGCCTTTGTCGTCTGCTTCAAAGCCTTCGTTTTCACAAATGAACTGTAGACGTTCCTTGATTTCTTCCCCTTTCAGCGGAGCGAATCTAAATATTGCACATCTTGATTGGATAGGATCTATAATCTTTGATGAATAGTTGCATGAAAGTATAAATGAAGCGGTTTTGGTATACATTTCCATTTCACGACGAAGAGCGTGCTGTGCATCTTTTGTCATGTTGTCTACTTCGTCCAAAAAGATTATTCTGAATGGTGCGCCAACAGGTTTTAATCTGCAGAAATTTTTAATACGGTCTCTTACTGTGTCAATTCCCCTTGCGTCAGAAGCATTCAATTCTAAAAAGTTTTGTCTCCAGTATTCTCCAAGAATGGATTTTACCAGTGCTAAAGCTGTGGTTGTTTTACCGACACCTGCAGGACCAGTAAACATTAAATTAGGCATGCTCTGTTCGCCCACATATTTTTCAAGTCTTGTCACGATTTGCTTTTGTCCTACGATGTCTTCTAATTTTTGTGGTCTATATTTTTCTACCCATGGTCCGCTCATTTAATCACCATTTTTTTATAGTTAAATTTATGTACTATGTTGTTAAATTATTTTTTGCTTAACTTTTTAAATATATAAAATCTAACTAATATATAATTAAAGCGAGCATTTGAAAAGTAATATTTCAAAAAAATTAAGGTGTTAAAAATGAGAGGCACATGGAAACTCAGGTTAAGAATGATTCTTACAACTATCATAATGTTTACAATCGTTTATTTCCTTGTAATGCTTGTAGGATGGTATTTGGGAGTAACAAGTTGGATGTTATACATGGGCGTTAGCCTAGTCATGGTATTTTTACAGTATTGGTTCGGACCATCCCTTGTCAAACGTTCAATGAACGTAAGGCCGCTGTCAGAAGCGGAAGCTCCGCACATCCATCAGATGGTTCAGGAATTGGCTGATGCGGCAGGGGTTCCTAAACCTGAAGTAGGTTTGTCCGAAATCAATATTCCTAATGCATTTGCATATGGAAGATCAAGCAGAAGCGGGCATATAGCAATTACCCGTCCAATTCTCGGATTGCTTGACCGTGATGAACTAAGAGCAGTGTTAGGTCATGAAATGGGACATATCAAGCATAATGACATGGCTGTTACAGCCGCCGTAAGCGTTATTCCAATGATTTGTTATTACATTGCACTGTCATTCATGTTTTCAGGAGACAGCAGAAATGGCGGAGGCATTATAATTGGCATATTAGGTTATGTATTCTACTTAATAGGACAATTGCTGGTATTGTTCATCTCAAGAACCCGCGAATACTATGCCGATGAGGCTAGCGTCGAATTTGGAAATCGTCCGGCTGCTTTAGTTTCCGCCCTTTATAAATTGTCCTACGGCGCTGCAAGATGCGATAAGGAAACAATTGCAGAACTGAACACTAACAGGGCATTCTTTGTAAATGATGTTAACAATGCAAGAAACGACATCACCGATTTCAGGCAAATTGACTTTGACGGTGACGGAAAAATTTCCGATGATGAATTGAGAAGGCTTGTAACATCAGGCGTAAAAATCTCAAAGAAAAACGGAATCATGGAATTGCTCTCCACCCACCCGGATTCACTCAAAAGGGTTAAAAGATTAGGAGAATTGGAAAATTAGGTGCATTATTATGAAAATGATTTTAGATGAACGTGGAAAGAAGTATGTTTTAAAGCCCGGTGAGGAATTTCAGAGTGATTTGGGAATAATCAAAGCGGAAATTCTCGATAATGCTGAAATAGGAGATGAGGTTAAAAGTCACTTGGACCACTCATTTAAAATCGTAAAGCCCAACATCAACGATTTCATAGATGTAATGGATAGAAGATGCTCAATACTTATCAAAAAGGACATCGGACAGGTTTTGGCACACACGGGCTTGGGGGCTGGCTCACGTGTAGTCGATGCCGGAACCGGTGCCGGAGCCATTGCACTTAATTTCGGAAATGTGGTGGGGCCTGATGGTGACGTTTTCACTTATGAGATTCGTGAGGACTTTGCTGAAGTTGCAGCCAAAAACATCGAGAAATTCGGAATTGAAAATATCCATGTTAAAAATCAAAATATCAAGGATGGAATAGATGAGGACAACATCGATTTGGTATTTTTGGACTTGCCAAAGCCATTTGAGATATTTGAAGAGGTGTGGGACGCTTTAAATGTTGGCGGGTGGCTTGCAGTCTATGCGCCTTACATCGACCAGGCCGAAACATCATACCGCGTTGCAAAAAAATTGGGTTTTTATGATATAGAAATATTCGAAACTCTAGAACGGGGTCTTGAGGTCAGGACACAGGGAGTAAGACCTAAAACACGCATGGTCGGACACAGCGGATATCTGATGTTTGCACGAAAATTATAATAAAATAGATAGAGGATATGTACCCTCTATTTTCAACTCTTTTTGATTAAGGATGAATCAGTCCTTCAGGAATTTTATATTGACTGTAGTTTTGTGCGATTTCATCAACGGTTCCGTCTTCAAACATTTCATCCAATGTCTTTTGAACTTGGTCTCTCAAATCTGTATTTCCTTTTTTGAATGCAACGCCGTACTCTTCATGGGAAATTGTATCATCAAGAACTTTGAAATTTTCGTTATTGAACCTTTCGGTTATCTTATAGTATCCCAATCCACTATCACAAATAACAGCATCACAAACGCCGGATTCCAAATCCATCAAAGCAGTATCATATCCGTCCACTTCATTGACTTTTCCTAGCAAATCCTTCAGTGTCTGATTATTTTTGATCGTATTTAAAAAGGAGCTGCCCTGTTGGATTTCAATTGTCTTTCCTTCCAAGTCACTGAGGCTTGAAATACTTGAATCTGATTTAACGATTATAATTTTTGTATTGTTAAAGTAGGGTTCAGTCCAGGTATAGTCATTTTCTCTTCCGTTAATGGTAAATTCACTCCAGATACAATCTATCTCCCCACCGTCCAATTCTAACTGTTTGGTATTCCAGTCTATAATCGGTTGGGGGACGAATGTCCAATTATTCCTATCACAAACTTCTTTAGCAAGTGCTAAATCGAAACCCACATAGTTACCATCATCATCTTGATATCCAAAGGGTGGGAATTTGCTGTTGAAACCAACAATAAGATTAGTTTCGTTGTTGACAGTATTTGCATCGGCGCTGCTGAAAAAATCAAATATTCCCTCAGCACTTACGCAAGCCATAGTCAATGACACTGCCAGTACTACTGTTAAAATAAAAACTATTTTTTTATTCATGTCTATCCCTCTTTTTTTTAAGCGTAATTATTCCATAAATAATGCGGGTTTGTAAGGCATTGCATTTTTAGCCTTATTCTGTGGGTCATATGAGTCATCGGTGTGGATAATTACTTCATTGCCACATTCCTCTTTGATGTATTCAAGGGCATCGGTTAGGATTTCTTCCTCATTTATTTTTCCGATGTATCTTGTTTTTGTTATCTCCTTACCGATTTTTTTAGCCACCATGGCTATTTCCTTTTTGTCATCATAGATGTTGGCTCCGATTGCTCTTCCCATAATCTGGCCGATATCCGGTTTTCCGACTTCATCAGCTATTTTGTATAAATCCCATTTCCAGTCAGGAGCGAGGTAGATGTGGACTTTTTCGACTTCATCTCCAACCATCTGTTTGATGTGTGCAATATCCTTAATGATATTTTCCACCAATTCCTCTGACTTTTCGATTTCGAGACTTATCGCTGATTCGTCTGATTCAGGCCATGCAGCTTCACTTACAAAGCCTTCTCCTCCATAAGTCGCCCATAGCTCTTCTGAAGTGTGCGGTGTGAATGGTGCAAGAAGCCTGATCCAAGTTTCCAGTACTGTTGATAGGACATAAATGACTCCAGGGTCTTGTGCATCTAGTATATGTTTGACTCTGTAGAGGTAGTGGTCAACATCTTTTTTAAGCAGGAATAATGAGTTTTGAAGCGCTTGTCTTGTCTGGAAGACTTCAAGTGCTTCGGTTGATTTTTTGACATGTTCGTTAAGCTGGCTGATCATCCATAAGTCGATTGTACGTGTCAGTTCGACTTCTTCAATGTTGCTTAAGTCCAAAGGCGAACCCTTGATTTCTTCAACTCTTGCTGCAAATTCCCTGAACCATTCGAGTCTTCTTTTAGTACCGAGAACTTCCTTTTCTCTCCAGTCGAAGTCTTGCCATGGTTCGGCTGATGCCATAAGGAACAATCTCACGACATCTGCTGTGTAATCTTTGATTGCATCCTTCAAGAGAATAACGTTACCTTTTGATGATGACATCTTGTTTCCTTCAAGAAGGCCCATACCGAACACTACAGTTCCTTTAGGCCATTTCTCTTCCGGATAAATCGCACTGTGCGCAAACATCAAAAAGCTTAAGTGGTTACCCACCAAATCCTTTGCGGACAGTCTCCAATCCAGTGGATACCAGTAGTTGAATTCGTCCTGGATTTCTTTGACCTTTTCTGCAGGCACTGTAATTTCACCTGAATCCTTGTTTAACAGTACTTTGTCAAAGAAAGCAAGGTTCAAGTCATCAGGATTCATGTCCCTTAGGTATTTTGCAATTGAATAATAGGACATGTAAATTGTTGAATCGGTTAAAGGTTCAATCAGCCATTGGTTGTCCCATGGAAGCCTTGTTCCAAGTCCCACTTTTCTGGAACATGCCCAGTCATCCAGCCAGTTGATGTAATAGTCAAAGTTGTTTTTCAGTTCTTTTGGAATGATTGTTTCGCCTTCAAGAACTTTTAGGGTCTTTTCGGTCCATTCTTCATCACCATATCTCATGAACCATTGGTCATCCATTATTTTAACAACACAATTGTTTCCGCATCTGCAGATTACAGGCCTTTCGGCGAAATCATACATGATGGTAGCCATGTTTTCAGAAATCAATTTTTCTTTCAGCTCTTCACGGGCAAAACGAACCTTCATGCCTCCGAATCCCGGAATGGATTCTATGATGGTACCTTTACTGTGTTGCTGTTTGTATAATTCATTGGTGGCTTCATGAAGTTTTTCATCGTTCTGGTCGGTGATGCCCAATCTTTCTATGATATCGGCTGCAGGGATTTCCCCGTAGCCTTTGAGAGTGCACACTGGTATAGGTTCGACATTTTCGATGATACCTTCTAAATTGTATTTTGCTATCAATTCCTCATTGTTTTTCAAGTCTTTAAGGGCAATGTAGTCTGCCGGCGCATCAGCAGGTTCTGAAAACACAACACCGCTTCCGTAAGATGCGCTTACAAAGCTTGCCGGGAAAACTGGCAGTTCATCACCGGTAAATGGATTTTTAGCCATTTTTCCAATAAAATCATTAGGGTCAATTTCGGAAATGATATTCAAATCCTTAATTTGGTTGGATAAGTTATAGTGAGCTTCTTTTGTTATTATCCACTTTTCGCCTTCAGCATCAACGAGAACATATTCGACATCGGGATTCAGCCAGATGTTGGTTGCTCCAACGATTGTTTCAGGCCTTAATGTTGCAGTTACGAGAATCTTATCTTCAATCGGGAATTTTAAGAGGGTAAGTTCGTTTACCCCCACGCCTTCGCCTTCAAGCAGGTCGTGGTCTCCGACAGGGTTGTCACAGTTTGGACAGTATTTCACAGGGTGTTCTCCTCTTGCAACCAATCCCTTTTCATGCAATGTTGTTATTTGCCATTCGATGAATTTTCTGTAAGTCGGATCGATTGTCCTGAATTCTCTTCTCCAATCTATTGAATATCCCATTTCATCCATTACTTCATGATATTCGGTTGAGAAGTATTTTACAATGAATTCAGGTTCCTCTAATTTTGGCAAGGTTTCTTTTGGAACGCCGTGAACTCTGTGGTACAAATCAAGTGTCCAAGGGTCTTTCCTTTTAATCCTGTCTGCTATTCCAATAACAGGGGCACCGGTTACGTGCCATGCCATTGGGAATAGTACGTTGTAGCCTTCCATTCTTTTGAATCGTGCATAAACGTCAGGTACGGTATATGTGCGTCCGTGTCCTATATGCATTGCTCCACTAGGATATGGGAAAGCAACTGTAATGAATAGTTTTTCTCTCTCATCAGGGTCTGATTCAAAAAGCTTTGCGTCAGCCCATTTTTTCTGCCATTTCTTTTCAATATTTTCGCTCACTAAATCACCATTAAATTATTTTTTGAGGGTATTCCGGAACTTTGCATTTGTGTTCGCTCCCAATAACTTTATTAATAATCATATTAACGTCATCTGCTGAAACATCTAATTTTTCAGCTATTTCAGTATCTTTCATATCTTTTTCGGTGTAAAGATATAATATCTTATCAAGCAAATCATAACCCATTCCAATTTCCTCTTCATCGGTCTGATTGGCCCAGAGGCCAGCTCTTGGAGGTTTGTCGATTATTTCCTTTTGGATATTCAGGAATTCGCTTAATCTGTAAACTTCTGTTTTGTATAAATCTCCAATCGGTTCCATGTCACATGCTCCGTCACCGTGCTTTGTGAAATAGCCGATAAGGATTTCGCTTTTGTTACCTGTTCCGCTGACAAGGTAATTTTTAGCGTTTGCATAATAATAAATGATTGACATTCGGATTCTAGCCTTAAGGTTTCCTATTGCCAGGTTGTTTTCTTCTAATTTTGTCAGTGATAAATACTCGTTTAGAATACTGTCAATGGCAATCTCTTCGTATTCAATGCCTAAATGCTGGGCTATTTCGATTCCATGAATCCTGTCTTCTGCAGGTGTTGTTTCGGAGGGCATGATAATTCCAAAAACATTTTCTTTTCCAACCGCTTCGCATGATAAATATGCAATTAAAGTGGAATCTATTCCTCCACTCAATCCAACCACAATTCCGTTGGTTTTTGACTCGGATACCTTGGATTTGATGAATCCAATAATGGAATTTTTAGTTTTTTCGCAGTCTATTTCTGGAATTTCACTAATGCTTTCACCAACTTAAATCATTTATACAATAAATAATATGTACCTATTAATTTATATATTATATCATGTCTGTAGAATTACTTTGCGAGAAATCATTTTCCAATGAAGACCTGGAAATTGTGGATAGGTTTGTTGAGTTTCAACAAGCATTGATTGATGCCGATGCCGATAAATTGGACGATATTCTTTTGGATGATTTTAAACTTACTCAAATTCCAAACAGGTTCCAAACAAAAATCGAATTCATATCTGATATAAAAGACGGTTCTTTGAAGTTTTCCAAATCCGATATTATGAATCCTACAATCTTGTTTGATGATAATAGTTCTGCTTCATTAATATCTAAAGTTAGACTGACCGCCGAACTCAACGGCAAGGAACTGAGGTGGATTTCCAATACTGTAGCAAGCTTCAGAAAAATTGATGGAATATGGCATATTGTTGAATGGGACCAATGACTTGATATGGAATAGAGATTAAATGAATTATTTACAATCCCCAATTTTATTCTTTATCTTCATAGTTATACAACCTAATATACAAAAATTATTTAATATTATGTTTATTTTTTGTAATATAAAAAATACACTGTCGCTGTCTTTTTATATTTTTATATTGTTGGAATCCTTAGTGAGAGTAAAAATCCACGTAAGTACTGGAGTGTACTTAAAACAAGGTTAAACAAAGAAGGTGTTGAAGTGGCTACAATTTGTAGCCACTGAAAATGATCATGGTTATTTATTTGCGGTCATTTCATTTCTATAATCAAGCGACATTTTTTTGTTCAGATATTTGAACAAGTATTTATATATGATTGTTTAATTATTTGAATAATTATTTATATAAGATAATTTAAATATTTGAATAGATGTATTGAATCAGGAGGTTGTTGCAATGTTGGAAAAAGAAGAATTAATATCAAATTTTATTAAAAATGAATTAAATGATGTTCCAAATATTTTAAATAGGAATTTGTCTAAAAATAATGAAAAGTTTAATGCTCGAAATGAATTAGATGAATTAAAAGGATATGCGAATACTTTTTTAAACGAAGATACATCAAATAAAATTGTTGTATTGCCCGGTCTTAGGGGTGTTGGCAAAACAACATTGATCCTGCAGCTTTATGAATATTTGCTTAAAGAAAAGAATGTTCCTCCTAGAAATATTCTATATGTTTCTTTTGACGATTTAAATGATTTTGTTGAATGTAACATTCGTGAAATGGTTGAAATTTATTTAAAGGATGTGTTTAATGAGAATTTAAGAACTTTAAATGAAAAGGTTTTCATCTTCATCGACGAATCACAAATAGATAAGAAATGGGCAAGAACTGGTAAAATCATTTACGACAAATCATATAATATTTTCATCATATTCACAGGTTCATCTGCACTCCATCTAGAACAATATGATGACCTTGCAAGGAGAATGCGTAAAAAATCAATAACTCCATTGAATTATACTCAACATCTTAAATTAAAATATGATTTAAATTCTGGTAACTTATCAGGTGATTTAAGGAATTTGATATTTACGGGCAATATTGATGATGCAGTCAAATCAGAATTTGAAACTAATAATCTGTTAACCAATTGTATAGACTACACTTCTAATGACTGGGATGAATATGTTAAATTCGGTGCTTTTCCCATACTTTTTGATAAAAAGACACACAGGGAAATATGTGAAGATTTAGTTGAAATCACTGAAAGGGTCATTACTAAAGACTTGTCTCAAATAAAAGAGATTTCATCATCCAATCAATCAAATGCAAAACGTATATTAAGATATTTTGCCCTGCAACAGCCGGGTGAGTTAACACATGCAAATCTGGCGAATTATTTAAAAACATCATCTGCAAATGTCAATAAAATATTGGATCTGCTTGAAAAAACCCATTTGATTTTCCATTGTGAACCATATGGAGGTTCAGCCAAAAGGGTAAAAAAATCCTGGAAATACTACTTTGCAACACCCAGTATCAGACATGCATTGTCAAAAAAAGTTGGAAACCCTTTGCTGGGAAGTGATGATTATGAAGGATTGCTTTTAGAAAATCTTGTTGCATCAAATCTCTTTAACCTATCAGACAGGCAGTTTAGCAATTTCACAATATACTATGATGCAAACAAAAAAACAAATGTTGATTTCTTAATTCAGCAGGAATCCGAAAACATTATTCCTATTGAAGTGGGTCGTGGAAAGAAAAAGAAATATCAAATTAAGCACGCTATTAACAGGTATGACTGTGAATATGGTATAGTTGTTGCAAATAATACAAAGACTATTGAAAGAAAGGATAATGTAATCTACATACCTCCAAAGACATTTTCATTTCTATAGGAGTTTATCATATGTTTGGATATCAGCATTATAACTAACTTTATATACTATAAAACATTAAATTTTTAGTAACTAAAAGTAAGTTTATTATAAGGAGGTAATATACTTGGCGTTTAAAGATTATTTCAAATTCAACAAAGACAAGACTACATTCATTTTCATTGGAGGAAAAGGAGGAGTTGGAAAAACCTCAGTGTCCTCCGCTACAGCATTATGGTTGGCTGAACAGGGTAAAAAGACCTTAATCGTATCAACCGACCCGGCACATTCCCTGTCCGATTCACTTGAAGTGCCAATCGGCAGCTATCCTCGTGAAATCAAAACCAATCTTTTCGCTGTTGAAATCGATCCTGATGTTGCAATGGCACAAAAACAGGCACAATTGGATGCTCAAAAAGCGGCAAACCCTGATGATGAAGGCAGCTTGTTCGGCATGGACTTCTTGTCCGACCAGTTGGACATGGCATCAGCATCTCCGGGGGCTGACGAAGCGGCGGCATTTGAAATGTTTATGGGTGTGATGAATTCAGATGAATATGACGTTGTCGTATTCGATACCGCTCCGACAGGCCACACACTAAGATTATTGTCCTTCCCTGAAGTCATGGATTCATGGGTGGGTAAAATGATGATGCTTAAGGCAAAGTTAGGTTCTGCAACCAATGCGCTTAGAAAAATCATGCCTTTCATGGATGAAATTGATGACCCGCAGACCTCAGAGGATTTAAAAAGAACTAAAGAACAAATTGACCAAGCAAAAGAGGTTTTGTCCGATCCTGAAAGGACAACCTTCAAGATGGTTGTAATCCCCGAAGAAATGTCAATTTATGAGTCTGAAAGGGCATTGGAGGCACTTGGAAAATACAACATCACTGTTGACAGTGTAATCGTTAACCAAGTAATGCCGGACATTTGTGACTGTGATTTCTGCCATTCAAGACATAAACTGCAGCAGAAACGTCTAGCATTAATCGACCAAAAGTTCCCGGACCAACACATCGCTGAAGTTCCTTTATTCAAGGATGAAGTTAAAGGTCAGGAAAAATTACTGAACCTTGCACACATCCTGTATGAGGATAAGGACAACGATGAGGTTGTTCAGGAAGCTATTCAGTTATGAAAAATTAAAAGTTATTCTTTAACTTTTAATAATTCTTATTTTTTCTGAAAAACCATGTAGCAGCCAACACCACTAAGAAAGATATTAAAAATATTCCAGAATCCACGATAAAAGTTCTGCCCCACCATAATTCAGACATTGTGCTTAGAACATATAAAATCAGTATTATGATTGATAGCACATCAAAAATTCGACTTATTCTGTCGTTTTCAAACTGCGGCTTGTATTTTAGAATCATTGCAATCAACAATACAATTAAAAGCAATATTCCAAATATGATGTGCACATATGAGGGGATATCCAGCGTAAATGTACATATAAGATATGCTATTATAACGATAGCAAAGAATATTATCTCGTTTTTATCCATATTGGCCTCCATTATTTATTTTCCCAGCTTTTATCCCAATATTTTGCAGGCATGCTGAATGGTGTCCAGTAGTCCTCACAAAAGTACTGGTAGGTCTCTTCCTTAGTTAACTGTTTTGTTTTTCCATCACTAATATATTTCGCCGTGTTTCTATCCAGACTCAAATCGTCATTGATTCTTACTTCAATATAATCGCTTCCTCCGTTTTCATTGGGGATATTGTATATCTTTTTGGATTGCAGGTATCCTGGCCTTGTGAATGTGATTTTATCCATTACACTATGCCAGTCATCCTCTTCAATCATTTTTTCCCGGTATGTTGTTCCGGTGGCCTGTATGAATACCATTGTTGATATCAACCCGTTTGCAAGTGCCGATGTGCCGGTCAATGCTGACTTCAGAAGAAATCTTCCCACATTGTAGGCCATTGTGGTCAACGGATGAATCTTTTTGAAATGGTCAGACAGCAGATAGAGTCCCGGCGAAGAAATTGTTAGCATATCCCTAATTCCTTTGATAATATCGTGGGGTACGGTTCCAACACTGCAGCAATCCTCACATGTGTGAATCCGGGATCCTTTGTATACATCATTTCCATGTTTTAGAATTACATTGCAAACGCCGCTGACAGTATTTAAAATTATTGCCGAGTCATTTTCATTGAATACGTAAATCTGATCTCCCAGTTGAACTATGCTGTAGTTTTGAGATGACAATACGTTATTCAAGGAATTTGTGTTGTTGTCCAAGTATCTTTCTGCAACCGGTTCAAGAGCATATTCCTCAATATTCGCCAGATTAACCGAATTCAGGAATCTGAACAGTCCGACGTTTTTCTCATCCCCACTGACGTCCATTCCCATTTCTGCGTTTAGGATGTGAAGGTAGGTGTCCTCAAGGTTTATTCCTCCAAGTATTGTTGTCGTGTTTTTCCGATTCCATAAAACATTGAACTCTTTTGCATAATTGTCTGCTATTTCATCTGCAAGCCATGCGGTTTCAAGAGACGCCAAATGCATTCCATAAACGTTCATGACACCAAATCTGGATAAATAAGCCGAATTTTTATTGACCCAATTTTCCATCATGCTTCGGGTTACCTTTTCATTGATTATGCTGTAGGTTTGAAGCGCTTCAAAGCCTAAGACTTTCCGGTATTTTTCTGCATATCCGTAGCTTATCCGTTCTGTTTTTTCAAGTTCCTCATGTCCGTTGATGGCAAATCTGGTTATGATGTCTTCTCTAGTTTGATAACCTGCAATAAAATTTCCATAATAACTATAAGTTACGGGGATTCCAGTGTTTGTAAATACAATGGGATTGTTGACATGATTTGTTATTTCAGCGTAATTGAAATCTTCATTTACCCTGTCATAGAGCTTCGCCAAATTGTATTTCACTCCGGTTTCGTCGAAATAGTGTGTTTGCACATTGACTTTGGCCATTATCTTGTCATTTTTTAGATAGGTAAAGGTTTCGCTGATGTCCGGTCCCTTATCCGCATAGACTCCAAATAATTCAATATTATCACAGGTCACATCCTGATAGTCGATTTGTGTATATGTGGGGGTTCTTGTAATCATTATCCCGTTTTCTTTTAGGCAATCTTTATCGACAGATGCCATCATTGCATATCCGTTGAATGGAATCAGATAGCTTTCCTGGGCCATGGTCAATACATCCTCCACGTTTGTTTTGCCTGTTGCGAGGTGAAGGGTTTTTGAGCCCACTTCAACTGTAAAGACTTCTATTTTCGGCATTTTGACCGTTCCATTTGATCCTGTTTTAAGCGTATATGCGCTGTTGTGGAATGCATATGGTATTGTAACGTTAACATAGTTCGGAATGATTGTCGAATGGATGAATTCTGTTTTTTTAATCAGATTTTCGACAGCAGCCTTATTGACAGTAATCTTATTGGTGTTTTTCAGTCCTTCGTATTCGGTTGTAATCGTGTATTTTCCTGCGGGCAGGTCAATCGTTTGTGATGCAATTCCCTTTGCATCGCTTTTTGGAGTGTAGGTTTTCCCGTTCACTTTCAATGTGACTTTCTTGTTTGGGGAAACTTTACCGTAGCAGTTGAGAACTTTCACGCTGAATTTGCTGCCGTCCTTTTCTGCCATTGTCAAATCCTTTGTTTCAAGTATTGATTTAACCGTAATCCTTTGCGTGATTGTTTCTGAAGTCTTGGTGTTGATTGATGAAACGCTGTAGGTTCCAGGTTTTAAGTCGACACTTAATTTTCCGACACCTTTCTTATTGGTTTTAACAGAATAACTTTTACTGTTCACCTTAAACTTAACGCTTGTTTCTTTTAAAAGCTTTCCTTTCTTGTCGTAAAATGTAGAGTAGTATGCGGCCTTATTCTTATAATATTTTGAAAAGTCATCGCATTTTATAGTGCTTTTGATTGTTACGGTATTTTTAACGGACTGCTTTTTAAAGAGTGCAGTTTCATCATAGGTGGTTATGACAGTGTATTTTCCGCTCTTTAGATTAAGGTTTATCGATGCCTTTCCATTGGTGTCGGTTGTTTTTGTGTAGGTTTTTCCGTCAATTGAAATTTTCACTTTGGATTTCTGCATTGCTTTGTTGAATTGGTCTTTAAGGGTAACAGTGAATTTGCTTCCGTCCTTATAATGCATCTTCACATCACCGGATTTGATGCTGACCTTCAGTTTATTGGCGCTTACCGCTTGTTTAATGCCCGATACTAGATTGCTGTTTGCATTGCTCGCTTCAAGACAATCTTGATTTTCAATGTTTGCTTGGTAAATTTCTCTTTCAGGTTGTTCTATTGTCTGTTGGATGGTTTCATTGTCCATGCTGGTTGCTGAGGCAACTCCAATCAATAAAAACAGTAGGAGAATGAACCATATGGTGTTTATTTTAATGTTCATGATATCTGCCTTTTCTAAATTATCGAACCGACCGACAATTAAGATTTGATATCTGGAACATATAAACTTTAATTTTAGAATTAAATGGCAAATGACTTTTAAAATGAATTTTTAAGGTCAATTCTATGGATCAATTACCATAATGCACATGTAGGTAAACTCGCTTTCGGCAATGTCATATAATGTTGAGTTGACAATTCTTTCATCAGGGTAGCTTAGACGTTCACAGACCGTAACTTTACGGTCCTTTTTAACCCCGTTATCAATTAAAAACTGTGCCATATCCTTAACTTTTCTGGAAGGCAATGCTATTGTTGTCTTGCCATTATTGATGACAGGCAAAATGTCTTCAATGTTTTCCCTGCCGTGAAATGTCATCACATTCGCATTGTCCCATTGGATGTGGCATCTTGCCGCTGCAAGCTGAAGGGAACTGATTCCGGGAATGACTTCAATGTTTTCTTTTGGAAAATTCTTTTCTTCGGATATTCTTAAAACGGTATTTAAAACACCGGAAAAACCGGGATCTCCGGTTGATAATATTGACACGACATTTCCATCAACTGCCAGTCGGACTCCCTTTTCTAAAGTGTCCAATAATTCCTTAACATTAAATGCAAGCTTGTTCTGTACATCATCGAATAATTCAATTGCACGGGTGCTTCCAACAGTATAATTACTCATTTTAACAGTGTCAATTGCTTTTTTAGTTAAATATTCGCTTGCACCGGGGCCAATTCCAACAATATAAATTTTACCAGTCATCTTAATCATCAATATTTAGTGTTTGCTTAAATGTATTTTTTAAATTTTCACGTGTCTCTTCAGAATAACTTTCCGCATCTCGTAAAGTGAACATTGCCAGTTCATATAATATCCTGTTCATTGATTTTCCATACTCAGTTAAATAATATTCAGTAGTTACGGGATTTGTATTCAGAACCTTTTTTTCAATCAAACCGTTTTTTTCTAAATTTTTTAAGCAGTTTGACAATACTTTATTGCTTAAGTCCGGTTTGTCTTCTTTAAATTCCCTAAAATGTTTTTTTCCAAAAAATATGTCCCGTATAATTTGTATGCTCCATTTTTTACTTATCAAATTCAATGTTCTATCAACAGGGCAAACTATCTTTTCAGTGTCCATAATTAAAAATTGATTCAATTATTATAAATAGTTACTTTTTAGCCACCAAGTTTCCAAAAGGTTACAAAAATCATTTAAATACTACAAGTTAAATTAATTATTAGCCGATTAGGGAGAGATTAAAATAAATACAAACGAACAATTAGATTACTTGATTAATTACCTGATTAACGAAAGGGATGAAAATATTAATGTCCCTGATGATTTTCACTCAAAAAGGGCATTGCTTCGTTCATTAATGAATGTAAGGTTGCCTTTAAACATATCGGAAGAATTTTTAGAAATCCAAGATGAATTTCTAACTGCCGAAACTTTAAATAAGAATTTGACATCAGTTGAGGATATCGATGAATTCGATGGCAAAGTAATGTTGTGGCAGGGGGATATAACAACATTGAAAGTTGATGCTATTGTCAATGCTGCAAATTCTAAATTATTGGGTTGTTTTATTCCTCAGCATAATTGCATTGATAATGTAATCCACTCCGCTGCAGGAGTTCAGTTAAGGGAGGAATGCAACAATATCATGACTATTCAAGGTCATGATGAGGAAGTGGGCAAGGCGAAAATCACAGGAGCCTATAATCTGCCTTCAAAACATGTAATCCACACTGTCGGGCCGGCTATTCCTCAAGGTTTGAAACCTTCCAAAAATGACTGTGTTAAACTTGAAAATTGTTATAAATCATGTTTGGAAATTGCGAATTACAATAAACTGGAATCATTGGCATTTTGCTGTATTTCAACAGGAGTATTCAATTTTCCACAAGACAAAGCGGCTGAAATTGCAGTCAAAACAGTGAAAAATTATTTGGAAGAAAATGAAACAACACTGAAACATGTAATTTTCGATGTCTTCTCAGACGATGACTACCTGATTTATAAAGAATTATTGTTTGGTGATTAAATGGAAAGGTTCGTACAAAGATTAGAGAAAGCTAGAAAAGCTATTGATGAATCGAATTACATAATTATTGGTGCAGGAGCAGGATTATCGACAGCTGCAGGAATTATTTACACTGGTGAAAGATTTGAAAAGTATTTCAAAGGTTTCATTGAGGAATATGAATTTAGCGATATGTACTCATCAAGTTTCTACCCGTTCGAGACATCCGAAGAAAAATGGGCCTATTGGGCAAGGCATATTTTTGCAAACAGGTATGATGTAGGCGAAACAGATGTATATCAAAAATTGAGAAGATTGGTTGAAAATAAAGAGTATTTTGTCCTAACAACCAATGTTGAACATCAGTTTTGGATTAATGGCTTTGATGATGAAAGGATTTTTGCAACACAAGGGGATTATGGTCTGTTGCAATGCGGCAAGGCATGTCATGACAAGTTATATCCAAACAGGGAACAGGTCTTTGAATGGTTGGAAAAAACCGAGAATTTTAAAATCCCCACTGAATTAATACCAAAATGTCCTGTTTGCGGTGAAGAAATGGATTTGAACTTAAGAAAGGATAATCTGTTTGTTGAAGATGAAAAATGGCATGAAATGAATGAGAATTATCAAAATTTCCTAAATAGGATTGAGGGCAATTTCGTATTTTTAGAAATCGGTGTCGGATTCAATACTCCGGGAATCATAAGATATCCATTTGAACAGATGACGTATAATAATGAAAATGCAACATTGATAAGGCTAAATTTAGATTATCCTCAAGCCATACCTGAAAACAAGGATAAGACAATTAGTTTTGATGAAAATGTAGAGGAAATTTTAGATTACTGGCTTTCAAGAATCTAAATTTTCTATTTCCCTTTTCAGGAATTTATATATTGATTCGGAGCCAATCAAATCCCCCGGATCTTCCCATTCGCAAGGATATAAGATGAATGGTTTGGTCTGATTTCCCCCAAGACCTCCGTGAGATCCTATCAGCTCTTCAAAGGCACATACTTCATCATTTTCGGAATCATAAAAGCTGTTCACCATCAAATCAGGCATGTTTTTAAAGCCGTTTTCCCTTCTTAAGTGGCGAGCGGCATTCTTGCCAAAGCCTTCAAGGGGATTCTCACCCACTGTTTTATCACTGTCCAGGTAGTAGATTCCATTTTGTCCGATAACCATTCCTCCGTTTGTTATGGAATTGACAAGCACGAATCCAATTCCCGGATGCTTTACAAGCCCAGGAATCAGGTCTGGGAATAACATGACGATTTCTTCATATGTTAAACGCTGTTTCCATTGGGTCAGATAAATAAGGCCCAGATTTCCTGATCCCAATACAATCAGTTCGGAATCTTTCGCTTTTTTAGTGCTGTGCTGTTGTGTTTCGTGTCCTGTGATATATTCTAAGCTATTTGAATATCTTTCACGTAAATTTTGATACTGTTCATTTTCAAAGATTATTGCGGGTTTTCTTTCCTGGATTTCTTTTCTTAAATTCTGGATTGCCCTTTCATCATCAAATAAATCGTCACGGATAGTTTCAACATGTTCCTTAATGGTTTTTAATTGTCTGCTTTCCGGAAGCAATGCGTCCCTGAAGTGGTCAATGTTATATTCGGTTTGGTAAATCTTCAAATCATCTGGAAGCAATCTGCGAACATAATTTCCTAATGTAATCCCGTATCTCTGTTTGAATGTAGCGCCGTTACTTTGCCCGTGGTCAGACAGAACAACCAGCTTGTAATCTCGGTCGTTCATCTCAATGGCTGATACAATCCTTGAAAATTGAAGGTCAATCTGTTTTAAAACATTCCATACGTCTGAGTCTTCAACTCCTGAGTGGTGTGCTATTTCATCATAACCCATGAATGTCGCATAGGCGGTATCGATTTCTCCCCTAAACAGTTCGCTTGTTAAAATTTCTGTTGTAGCTTCCCTTAAAACCACATTAGCTCCTGCACGGATTGCAGCATAAACGATGGTTCTTCTAAGTCTGGGCTGCACGTTTTTTAACCTGTGCATTATCTGGGACTTCAACTCCAGGAGTATGTCCCATAGGAATAATACAAATATCCTCTGGAAATTATATGATTCCAGAAATATCGTATGCAACGTTTTGTTATATATTCTTTTGATGCTTCGCATTCTTGAAGAGGTCATGGCTGACAGTTCGCTGTCTCCTGAAAACATATTGGCAATGCTTATTCCATTTACAAGCAATCCTTTTCCGTTGCTTATTCTTTCCTCGATTTCAGGGGCATGACTTAATTTGCCCGAAACCATGAGTTTATTGTCGTTTTCCTTTTCAATCCATCTGTAAGCCACGATATCTTTATTGTTGCCATGCAATATTCCGGCCTGACTTGATCCGGTTTGTGATGACAGATCGGTTTCCCATTGCTTTAACGTGTGAGTATTGTTGTCCAGCCAGCTTTTTAGAGTCGGCATAAACCCGTTATCAATGGCTTTTTTCAAGGTATTGATTGATAATCCGTCTATTTCAAGCATCACAACTCCAGGATATATTTTTTTATAGGGACTTTTTCTTTCCAGGGCATATTTTAGAATAAGCTTAATATAGCTGTCATAGTAATTTGTGTTTGTCAAATTGGTGATAATGGTGGTGAATATCGCCATAACGATTGGAACTTGCCAAAAACCATAAAAACCGACATAAACTCCCGGAATGAAGTATGTTGCTATGTAAAAGATTAGGGAGTTTAAAAAGATGGCTCCAATTCCAAAAGTTAAAATGATATATTTTATTAAAAAACGCCTAAAAATGGGCCAGAGAATCGCGTTTGCAATAGAAAATGCTATTATAATAAGCAATACATTGTAGATAGGCCCCACTGTGAAATCAGTGCTTATGTAGTCAACTCCTATAATCGCCAGCATATTGGCTAGGATAAGCAAAATAGTGCTGATCACCGTTTTCAGCGAGGAAATTATTGTGTTTTTAAAGCTCATTCTATCTCAATCTTTTTTCTTATTTTAGTTTTAAGCGTAATTATTGTAATTTCAGGTTTGCAATTGACGCGGATTCTAAATGAATTTGTTCCAAGGCCTCTGCTGGTGTATTGATACATGCCTCCAAGTTCATAAAGCCCGACAGGATATCTGATGAAATTGTTGCCTCTTAAAGGGGTTGTTTCAATTTTGGGGATTATGAACTGTCCTCCATGCGAATGGCCGGATATCTGCAGGTCAATTTTTCCTGTTTGATAGGATTTTTGTGCAAAATCAGGTTCATGTGCAAGCAGAATTGTAGGGGCGTCTTCATCTAACTTGGCCAGAACCTTATTCAAATCATCAGCATAAACTGTAAAAGAGTCTACGCCGCCCAGATTCAATTTATCATCTCCCCTTATTAGGGTAACGGCATTATTGCTCAAATCGATAATGTCTGAATCTTTAAAGATTTTCCTGATTTTTTCAGCGTCGGTCCAATGGTCGTGATTGCCCAAAACACCGAATTTTCCGTCTTGCGATTTTAACTTTCTGAAAGATTCTTCCAATGCCTCCTCATAGCCGTCGAGAATATATGAAACATAGTCCCCGGTCAATGTGACCAGGTCATAATTTAATGTATTGACATAATCTATCAGGTCATCCAAATACTCTGGAGTAATCCATTGGCCTAAATGAATATCGCATAAATTTAGAATTCGGTAATTGTGAAAATTCTCTCCTAAATTGGGCAGTTCAATGTCAACTTCCATCACATCAACTTCATCGGGATTGAAGTATTTCTCAGGCAGGGTATTGTTCATCGAATCCTGTATGATTCGGCGAATTTTCATAACTGGGGGGCGTACAACATCATCATCTTTCATTAGTATTACTTTTGATTTCTGAAACTATTTATAATTTTAACAACATAAGTTTAGATGTTAAAGATTAAGTGATTATCATGCTTCAAATTGCAGTTTGTGGAAAACCAAATGTTGGAAAATCATCTTTTTTCAATTCAGCAACTGCATCAACAGTAGAAATGGCAAATTATCCGTTTACAACAATTGATGCTAATAAGGCAGTTGCTCATGTAATTAAGGATTGCCCATGTAAGGAATTAGGCGTTACCTGCAATCCTCACAATTCAATCTGCATCGATGGAAAAAGGTTGCTTCCAATAGAATTGATTGATGTTGCAGGACTCGTTCCTGGAGCACATGAAGGAAAAGGATTAGGTAATAAGTTTTTAGATGAATTGATGCAAGCTAAAGTTTTCATACACGTCATAGACGCTTCAGGCTCAACCGACATTGAAGGAAATCCGGTAGACCCTGGAAGCCATGACCCATTGGACGATGTTGAATTTCTAGAAAACGAGATTGTAATGTGGATGTATGGAATCTTATCCAAAAACTGGGTCAGGCTAGTCAGAAAAGTCGGAGCCGAACATTTGGACATTGCAAAAGTCCTTTATGATCAGCTTTCAGGAACAGGAATAGCTATTGAAGATATTATTGAAGCCAAAAGAACAGTTGAACCGGATTTCAACAAATGGGAAGAGGATGACTTGATTGAACTCACCCGGAATATTCTCCACATCGCCAAGCCGATGATGATTATTGCAAACAAGGCAGACCTGCCGACATCCAAAGCGAATATAGAAAGAATCAAAGAGAAATATCCTAATATCATTGCAACTTCAGCCGAATCCGAAATTGCGCTTGTAAGAGCTGCTGAAGCAGGTTTGATTTCATATGTTTCAGGAGATGGCCATTTTGAAATTCTTGAAGAAGATAAACTGAATCCAAATCAGATTAAGGCTCTTGAATATATCCAGACCAATATTTTGGATGTTTATGGAAGCACTGGTGTTCAGGATGCACTGAATTATGGAATTTTCGAGTTGCTTGACAGAATTGTGGTATATCCTGTTCAGGATGAAAACAAATACACTGATCAAAAAGGTAATGTCCTGCCTGACGGATTTTTAGTTAAAAGAGGCTCCACCCCAAAGGAACTGGCCTATATCGTCCACACCGATATCGGAGATAAGTTCATGCATGCGGTTGATGCAAGATCAAAAATGCGCGTGGCCAGTGACTATGAACTGAAAGACGGTGACATTATTAGTATCATAACAAGAGGATAATTCTCCTCTACTTTTTTTTATACTATGTGTAAAAAGGAAGCTATAAACACATATTAAAGCCAATTTTCATCTAAATTGTCAGTTTATCAAATTGGAAAATTTCGGACTAATCCAACTATGCTTCCTATTCACATCATAGATTGTTAGCAATCAAACAGGGTGATAGCCAGCAATAGGTAGTAACTTGCCATGAAAAAATAAGAGATGGCAAGCACTAAATTTTCAACTGCCATATTGTACGTTCTCCATTTTGATTGGAGTGTTTTTAATATAATGCTCTTTCGATTTCATAAAAACACCTATGTTTATAATAAAATTATATTAGTGTTTTAGAAATAATCATTTTTACTTAAAATTATATAAAATTTATTTATTTTTGAAATCAAAATTGTTATTGTCGTATAATGTTATTTAAAAGATAAATATTGTCTTAAGTTTGTAATGGAGCCAGAGAAACTTTTATATATATTGAAATTAATAGTATTATATAACATCTAATTAGGTGTTGGACTGCATATTGCAGACCTATGTTTTTAATATTTGAATGAGGATGTGTCAAAATTTGTTAATCAAATTTATCCTTATTCATTTAAACTGTTTTTTGATATATTTAATAGTATAATGGATTATTATGCAAAAACTGAATAAAAATTTAAATGCTGAAGACTTTAAGCAATATTATTTTTTAAAAGAGGAGCTAAAAGATTTTTGTAGATTAGAGGGTTTGAAGATAAGTGGATCTAAAAAAGATTTGGAAAATAGGATAATTCATTATTTAGAAACTGGCGAAATGTTGGAAGAACCTGTAGTTAAGGAAGTTTCTAATAACTTTCATTCAACAGTCACATTGGATTCAAAATTGGGTGAAAATTTCAAATGTAGCCAAGACAAGAGGGAATTTTTTGAAAAAGAAATAGGTAAATCCTTCAAGTTTAAAGTCAAATTTCAGCAATGGTTGAAAGCAAATCCTGATAAGACCTATCGTGAAGCAATAGATGCATATTATAAGATTCAAAATTCGAAGGAAAAAACAAAGATTGATAAACAATTTCAGTACAATCAATATATACGGGACTTCTTTAAGGATAATGATGATAAGTCTCTTGAAGAAGCAATCAAATGTTGGAAATATAAAAAATCTCTTAAAGGTCATAACAGATATGAAAGCAGTGATTTGGTGGCATTATTATGAAAAAAGTAAGGATTACAGTCATGAGAAAGGTCAGGCATGATGATTTGATTGAAAAATATGAAAATCCGCTGGAGCATGAATGCGATGTTGAAGAAGGTCAGGTTTTCATTGCAAACGGCTGGGTAAAACCTGACGATTTCTGCGACAGTGCATGGGAAAGCGTTTCACCATTTGTATTGGGGCTGGCAAATGGGGCCAGTGATTTTTATGGCGGATGGATGAAGAATGAAAAATCTGCAATGATTTCCTGCAATGACGGTTTTAGACCGGTAAGTTTTCTTTTAGAGACATTGGATGAGGATGCGGATTAATCCTTCTTTTTTATATAATACCTTCTCTAAAATGATATTATGGCTAAATTAAATGAGTTTATCAAAAATGAGACAGTATTTGTCATATCATTAATATTGGCCATAATCTCTTGTTTTTTTGTAAAACCCAGCATTGATTATTTAAATTATATTAACTGGGACACAATCATCTTGCTTTTTGTTATAATGCTCATAGTTGAGATTCTTAAAAATCTCTCTATTTTTGAAATTCTGGTTAGAAAACTCATAATTAAAATTCGAAATACTCGCGGCATGGTTTCACTTTTAGTTTTCATGGTATTTTTCAGCTCAATATTCATCACAAATGATGTTTCCCTGATTATTTTCATACCTTTCACAATATTGGCATTAAAAAAAGTTGGCAGAAGTGATTTGGCGATAATCACAGTCGCTCTACAGACCATTGCGGCAAATGTCGGTTGCATGCTTCTTCCAATCGGAGCGCCTCATAATATTGTCATGTTCACGGTGTCCGGCATTTCATTCCAATCTTTTTTCCTGTTGCTTTTGCCTTATGTCATTGCATCTCTCGCATTCATCACATTAACGTTAACGTTCATGCCGAAGGAGAGTATTGTTTTGCCTAAAATGAACAAGGTAGAATTTGACGCCAGCAATTTCATTAAAAGGGTTTTTCTTGGTGTTGACTATTATCTGCTTTTAACTTTCATTTCCCTGTTTATTTTAATAGGCAATCTGGAAAACATTCCATTCTTCAATTTGTTATTCAAAAAATGGATTATGGGCAACGAGGTCCTTTGGGGGGTTATTGCATCTCAGGTAATTTCAAATGTGCCTGCAGCAATGCTTCTCAGCGGTTTCAGCACTAATTATAAAGCTATCATTATTGGAATAAATATCGGCGGTTTCGGAACCCTTATTGCATCAATGGCAAATCTGATTTCTTATAAAATCCTTGTTCGCGAACATGATGAATTCAAAACCAGGTATCTAATTGTTTTCACTGTTTTAAATGTTGTTTTGCTAATGATTCTGTTGGGAGTTAATGTTTTCACCAGTTAATGTATTGTTAAAGTTATATGTATTGAAAGCAAAATATTAAATTAGCATTTCTATTTTAAATTGGGGATGAAATTAAAGATTGATGTTGATTAAATGGCTAATGAAAATGTTGAATTAATGAGGGGAGAGCCTGAAATTGCAGTTAGAAAGTTGGCAATTCCAATAATGATATCAATGCTTCTGACAGCATCATACAATATTGTCGATGGAATTTGGGTTGCAGGACTCGGCCAGGCAGCTATTGCGGGGATAGGTTTTGTAACACCGATATTCATGGTTATGAACGGTTTCAGTGTAGGACTTGGTAATGGTGCAACAAGCAGCATCAGCCGTGCCGTTGGGGCAAGAAATCATGAAGGAGCCAGCAAATCGGCAACTCACTCAATTTTGATATTTTTAATTGCATCTGTTGTGCTAACATTAATTTTCCTTGTGATTCTAGAGCCTTTGCTTATATCTTATGGTGCCAGTGGCCAATCTTTAAGTGAAGGGATGAAATATGGAACTCCTTTGTTTTTAGGTCTTTTTGCATTCATGTTTGCAAATGGAGGAAGCGGAATTCTTCGTGGTGAAGGAGACATGAAAAGGGCAATGTATGCCATAATCGTTTCCGTAATCCTGAATTTTATTTTGGATCCCCTTTTCATTTATGTTTTGAATTTAGGTTCAGCCGGAGCATCTCTTGCAACAATAACAAGTTCCATAGGCTCAGCTGCGGTCATAATGTATTGGATTTTAGTTAAAAAAGACACTTATGTCGATGTTAATTTTAAAGCTTTTAAGTTTGAACCCGAAATATTCAAAGACATTTTAAAGGTAGGAATTCCGGCTTCTTTAGACATGCTGGTGATGTCTGTTGCAATGAGTTTCTATTTGATGTTCATTTCATCAGTCGGCGGTGAATATGGTATTGCGGCATTCACATCCGGTCAGAGATTATACTTATTTGGAATCATGCCTTTGACAGCTATAGGTAGTGCGGTTGCAGCTGTTACCGGAAGCTCTTTCGGTGCTAGGAATTGGGATTATCTTTCAAGAACCCATATTTACGGAACCAAGTTTGCAATGAAATTGGCGCTTCTTATCATGTTTATTCTTGTAATATTCGCACCTCAATTGTCATTGATTTTTGCATATACTCCTGAAACTGCTCCTTTAGTCCCAGAAATTACCAATTTCTTAAGAATCGCATCGTTCGGATTGCTTCTGGTTGGAATCGGTATGCCTTCAAGCTTCTTTTATCAGGGAATCGGTCGGGGAACAACCAGCTTATGCTGGACAATAATCAGAGAGTTGATTCTAACTGTAAGCTTCACTTATCTGTTTGGAATGGTGTTCAATTGGGGATTAACAGGTATTTGGACAGGTCTTGCCACTGGTAGGATAATTGCATCCATTTTAAACTTCACATATGCCAGATACACAATCAGAAAGCTAAAGACAACACTGGCGTAAGTTTAGAGAGGAATAATCAGTTAAAACTATTCATCCCACAGGTCTGCAACCTTATTTGCAATAAAAACGCAGCAGTCAACACATGGGGATTTGTCCTCTCCATTGTTGGTTATTGTGCCGCAGCACACGCTTCCGTATTCTTCTTTAAAGGTGTTGAAAATTTCTTTTGCGTTTGCCTTGATTTTTGATGGGTCATCGATTATTAACCCGTTAGCCATTATGGCGCCAGTTACGGCTCCGCAAGTTCCTTCATCAAATGTTCCGCCTATTCCTCCGGCAAATCCGCATCCGAGTTTCACCATTTCAGTTTGGCTGATAGGATATTCGGCGGTTTCACAAAGGCCCATCAATGTTGATTCGGAGCAACTTTTAAATTTTCTGTATTCCCTAATTTTTTCCTCTAATATTTTTTTGTCAAGTTTCATTCTACAATCTCCTTAATTAATTATATAAATTAAGAATTTTAAATAATTATTTGTTAAATATTCAGGTGATAAAAATTATACATCCAAGACCAAGTCCGATTGCCGCTACTCTTTATACGTTAAGAGACATGAATGTTGAGGTCATTGTCATGCATGGACCTACCGGGTGCTGCTTTAGAACAGCAAGACTTTTAGAAAGCGATGGGGTCCGTGTCGTTACCACAGGAATGTCTGAAAACGATTTTATATTGGGTGCTGGTGAAAAATTAGTTGATACATTAGTTGAAGCCTATGATACGTTTCATCCAAAATTGATGGGTATTGCGGGCACATGTGCAAGTATGATTATCGGTGAGGATTTTAAAGAAGCGATTGCAACTGCAGATTTGCCATGCACAGTTATTCCCGTAGAATCCCATGGGGGATCTGGTGAAGGGGACAATACTGTTGGAGCAATAATGGTATTGGATGCCGCAGTGGAATGCGGCGTGATACCTCGTGAAGAGGCAGACAGGCAAATTGAAATGCTTGAAAAGGCAACGGAAGTTGAAAAGACTCGTGGTATGGCACAGGGCAAATATATCAAACCTAACTTCGGAGATTCAAAAGAATCAGTTGCAAAAACCGTAGTCAAAGCTTTAAAAGACGATAAAAAGGTAGCGTTTGTCCTCAATGTTAAGAAGGAAACATCATATTTGTTTGCAGACATCATTAATTTCGATTATAAACAGATAAATCCTAACAATAAACCTGTTTTTGTGGCAAATCTGGATGAGAATATTGGCCT
>NZ_JAFQXT010000035.1 GCF_017406825.1 Methanobrevibacter sp. | reverse complement strand
GTGCAAAATCATTGCCGCATATATATATTCCATGTTATCACCATTAGTTTGTTTAAATATAATCTTTATTTATATTAAAAAATTTTAAATTAAATTTTAACCAAAGAGAGCACCTAATCCAGCTGCTGCGTCTTCTTCAGATGCTTCTTCCTCTTCTTCCTCTTCTTATTCGACAACTTCCTCTTCGACTGGAGCTGCTGCTACAGCGACATTGGAAAGTTTTTCAGCCAATTCGTCATCGATAGCACCTGGTGCGTCTGCAACTTCGGATGCTAAAGCCAACATCTTAGCTTGTGCTAAACCGATTATAGGTTCTGAAGTTTCTGAGGTCATGATAGCTGCCTGTACACCGAGATTGATTGCTCTGGTGTAAGCAAGAGTAATGATAGTGGAAATAGTTTCGTCAGTAGGTATTGCTGCATTTACAGATAAGTTAAATGCATTTCTGAATGCATTCTGTATGTCAGCTAATGTTTGTTCTTCATCGATTGCGAGTAAATCAGAAGTGTAAACGGATCCTTCTTCATATACTGCTTTTAAATCAATTCCTACTTCCATCGGATTGATGTCCAATCTGGACAATGTTGCTGCGACCTGTCTGGACACTTCTTCACCGGCGGCTACTACAACAGTATCCTTCTGAACGCAGATTTTTCCCTTGTCGATTTTTGCAGGAATTCCCACTTGTTGCAATTCACCTAAAAATGGACCCGGTTCAAATCCTGTGTCCCCTTCAGGCACGACAATATCTTCAGGAGCAATGGCGCCCGGTTTTGCAGGAGCCTGGGTTTTGCTGTCTTCCAATATTTTGTATAGCTTGAAAGGATTCATTTCGGTTGCAATGATTGCAACTTGACCATCCATATGTTCAGACAAATCAACAATGTTGGTTTTATCAGCATTACAATCTTCTAAAGCTAAATCTATAAGGTTTTTCTTGGACATTCTGATAACAGCCTTGTCTTTGAGAGATTTTCTCATTTCCTGGAGCTGTTTTGCAGGAATGTTCATCAAGTCGACGATACCGATCACTTCGTGACCGCCGATGATACCTTTTAGCTCGTTAACTTCTTCCTTTTTCCATTCAGCAACATGAGCCATTAGATCACCCTCACTACTGGTCCCATAGTTGTTTTAATAAACATGGACTTTATTTGACTTCTTCCTTTTTCTAAATTGCGGTCTAAGACTGTTAGAACAGTTTCCACATTTTCAGCTATATCCTCGTCTGACATGTCTTGGCTTCCGACAACAACCTGAATACTAGCTTGCTGTTTTACGCCAACTTTTACAGTGTCTCGTAATCTTTCTAAAAGAGGATCCAATTTGATACTTGCCGGTACAGGTTTAGGCATTTTTCCACGAGGACCAAGCACTGGACCCAGGAATCTACCTACGAGCGGCATCATATCAGCCTGAGCTATAAGGAAATCAACAGAGTTTGCCATTTTCTTGGCGGCTTTTCTGTCTTTTCCGAACTCTTCAAGATCTACTTTGTTGATTACGACGTCAAGACCAGCATCTTTAGCTTGAACAATGAGTTCCCCATCAGCTATGACTCCGATTTTTACGTCTTTGCCACGGCCATTAGGAAGAGCAACTTCCTCACTAAACCTGTTTTCTGGTTTTTTGACATCTAAGTCGCGGATGTTAATGATAACATCTACGGACTCAGTGAAGTTTCTCGGCTTTGACTGTTCTTTTGCCTCCTTCACCGCGTTCACTACATCTTGTGTCATATTTAACCCCCATGAACATTCGTTCATTGGATTTTTTTGGTTTCATGAGTATCATTACAAGAAAAAAATTCTTAAACGATTGCATGAATTAAAAACAGTATATCGATTATGACCTTAGTCATAACGTCATATACACTGCATTTATTAACTTAATTTAAATTTTAAACTGGACAATATCTATTCGTTTAGGATATCGTCGTATACTCCAGCATCAACATCTTTTTGTGCTTCTCTTGGGTCTTTACCGTCAACAGATAATCCCATACTTACACAGGTTCCCATAACTTCTTTTACGGCCGCTTTGTAATCGTTTGAAAGCAATGAATCGAATTTCATTCTGGCGATTTTCAAAGCGGTTTCGATAGGAACATCATTAATGATGTCTAAACCTGGCTCGTGAGAAGCCTTGTCGATGCCTAATTCTTCCATGATCAGCGCAGTAGTTGGCGGAGTACCAATTTCGATTTCGAATTCTTTAGTATCTCTATCAACACTGATGATTACAGGCACTTTCATTCCTGCAAAGTCAGCACTTTTCTTGTTGATTTCTTCTACTACTTGCATCATGTTAATACCGAGAGGTCCTAAAGCAGGTCCTAATGGTGGTCCAGGAGTAGCGGTTCCACCTTCGATAAGAACTTCGACTGTATCTTTAGCCATCAGTCAGCCTCCTTTTGAATTATTCTAATTTGATCAGCTTTGACAGTGACCGGAATCGGCACTGCAGCTTCTATTAACTCAAGAACGACTTCTTCACGTGATTCGTCGATACGAACCACTTTTGCTCTTTCACCTTTAAATGGACCAGAAATAAGCTCCACAATACTTCCTTTTTGGATGGAGGAGATGATAGGTTCTGGCTTCAAGAATCTTTTCACTTCTTCAAAGGTAATACCAACACTACCTTCTACAACCCCTCTTAAATGTTGTACTTTTAAATCAGGATTTCTGAGATCTATTTTTGTTGAGGATTCAACTAGAATATATCCTTTTAAAGATTCAGGGACAAGAATTGATGAAATGCCTATGCCATCTATTGTTTTGGCCTTACGTGCTAGAAGCCTTGCGACATTTCTTTCCTGACCCGCAGAGGTCTTAAGAGCATATATGGAACTGTTAGTATCTTCCATGAAAAATTCACCTATATTTTTAAATTTTTTCTGTTAATAAAATCATACATTAAGTTAAAAAATATTATAAAAGCCAATATTTTTCAAAAAAAATCTGAAAAATAAGATTTCTATAATAGTAATATATATGAGAAATCATAGTATTTAAAACTTTTCAAAAAAATCAATATTTTTGAGATAAATTCTGCAAATGAAAAAAATTAATGGATCAAAAAAAGAGAATTGGTTTTTATAAACCAATCAAATAACCTAAACAGACGATAATATATCCTATACCGCCAACTACAACAACCCCCAGGGCTGAAACCTTGGCCAAATCAAGATATTCCTTTCCGTCAGGTTTTCTTGATACCTTCAATACTCTTTTTGCATCTTTAATAAACTTGTCGAAACTTTCCTTTAAATCCATGTAAATAACCTTAAAACTGTAATAAATCTAAATAGTGCGGACCATCGATAAATCCTTTGCACGCTGCAAAAAATGATAAGGATAGAATTTAGAAAATTCCATCAATAAAATCATCTAGCTGGTCGCTGGCCGCAGTGGCCTGTGAGAGGTCATCAGTGTAGTCGTTGTCTGATGAGCTGTCTGATGTGTAGTTGGCCTTGATGCCTGAAACAACCACAGTGGTTCTGACAACATTCTGAAGGCTTTCATCAATTTGAGTACCCCAGATGATGTTTGCTTCAGGGTCTAACTTGTCAGCAACAACCTGGACGATTTTTTCAGCTTCATGCAATGTCAAATCGGAACTTCCGGTAATGTTGACCAATGCTCCGGTAGCGTTTGAAATGTCGATGTCCAATAATGGGCTGCTTAATGCTTCATGTACTGATTCAAGAGCTCTGTCTCCGGATTCGGATTCTCCCATACCAATCATTGCCATGCCTGAACCGCCCATTATGCTTTTAATGTCGGCGAAGTCGAGGCTTACAAGACCTTTCTTGGTAATGAGTTCAGTGATTCCTTTAACTGCCCTGCCCAATATTTCATCAGACACCATAAATGCCTTATTCAGCGGCAGGTTTGGTGCCACTTCCAGCAACTTGTCGTTAGGTATAATGATAACAGTGTCTGCAGCTTCCTGGAGTTTTTCCAGACCTTGGTCTGCATTTTCTCTTCTTTTAATACCTTCAGCAGAGAATGGCATTGTGGCGACAGCAACGGTTAGCGCACCTAACTTTTTGGATAGTTTAGCGATGATCGGTGCTGAACCGGTACCGGTTCCTCCACCAAGACCGCAGGTTACGAACACCATGTCTGCGCCTTCCAATTCTTCCCTGATTTCATCTTCACTTTCTTCAGCGCATTCCTCACCGACAGATGGGTTTCCTCCTGCGCCTAAACCTTTTGAAGTTTGTCTTCCAAGAAGAATTTTCTTGCCTGATTGACTGTAAAATAAATCTTGAGCATCAGTATTTACTGCTATTGTTGTTGCGCCTTCAATACCCATTTCATTCAATCTTGTAATGGTATTATTTCCAGCTCCACCAGCACCAACAACAAATATATTAGTTTTGGCTTCTTTAATTAACTCTATAAGATCATCATCAATGTCTGAAGAGATGTTTTCTGGTGTTTTCTCTTCCATTCTTTGTTCGGATTCTTTGATTGCATCATCTATAAATTTCACAACTTAACCCCACTATCTGCTTATTTAATATATTTGTTAAATATTTCTATTGTTCCTAATATTTAAATGCAACTAATCAATATATAAATGGGAAAAATTATTCCTTAGGCATCGCAATTATTTCATGGAACTTCAACTTAAACAGGTCTTTTGCGTTTACTGGAGTCAATATGACCGCACTGTCAACGCCATGACCTCTTCCTCCAATTGCGATTATCTTTTCGCCTACAGGAATCAGACCGGCATCGGCAGCCATTATGGATATCTCAGCAGACACTTTGATACCGTGTGAAAACATTCTCAATGTATCGGCCACAACATCCAATGGGGAATAGCCTCCGTATTTGTTGGTCACTCCTCTTGCAGCGCCACTGAACGCATGGCTTCCGAAATAAGTCTTTATTCCATGACTTTCCAATTTTTCAACCATTTCCTGAGAGATGTCCGGTTCGTTAGGGCCGCTGAATCCCATGTGGTGGGTGACATTGATTATCTCAACGTCGAATGAATCAAGAGCGCCTTGCAGTTTCAGCGCGGACTCGCCTGTTGCAGAGGCAATCAGCACTCTTTTTATTCCATCAGAAGCCTCCAGCTTGTCATGCACAGCCTTGATCAAATCATCAGTGTAGTCATTTCCTTGCTCTTCGAAATATGTAATGAATTTCCTTTCCATACTTACCATCCCAATAGTAATTATTAAAAGTCTATCAGTTTATATTATAATATAATATATCTAATAAAGATTTTTATGATGGACCCTGAACTTGAAAACGTAAAGCATGTGATGAATGGAGAATACATAGTAATTCCGATTGAAACCGGCTACATCAAGCCGAACGACAGTCTGGACTCCATAATAGAACCGGCGAAAAGACTGATGAAGAATGGAGATTATCTGGTGATTGCAGAAACTCCAATATCAGTTTCACAAAACCGCCTGGTCGACGAGGCCAAATACAAGCCATCACTTACCGCAAAGTTCCTGACGGTTGTGTGGAGCAAGTACCTCTGGGGATACATTTTGGGCCCGTTGCTTAAGATTAAGAAAAGGACCATCATGAACCTGAGAAAGCTTCCAAAGGAAACTGAAGCGCATAAAGAGGTTGTCCTTCAGTTGTACGGTTTGAAACATGCCTTAAAACCGGCTTCCGAAGCGGGAATTGACCTGAGCAATGCTCCGGGAACGTTCGTGTCTCTTCTTCCCGAAAATCCGGAGAAGGTTGCAAAGGAAATAAAAGCGCAAATCGCAAAGGACGTCTGCGTCATGATCATAGACACCGACGCAACCTACATGAAAAACGGAAAATACTTCACCGGCCTTCCGATAGCCATCGAAGGCATCGAAGCCGACAGGGGATTTTTCGGATACGTGAAGGGGCAGCTGTGTGAAAACATGGGATCCACACCGTTGGGATGCAGCGAAAAGATTGACGTTGAAACCGCACTTGAAATTGCAAACATTGCCGAGGACTATCAGAAATCCCTTTCAACCGAGATGAAAACAATACACAGCGTCAAAGAGGTATTGGGTTCCGAAATCGATGAGGTGACCATTGAAGACCTTGATTCAATAACACACACCCCTGCAGTGATTATTAGAAAGACAGCATGACTCTGTGATGATGAACCAAAGCATACCATTCATTCCCCCAATGGAAGTGAAACCTGATTCGTCAAAATATGCCCATGTGCCTTCGCCGCCCAATTAGAACCAGGAAAATTCCAATCAATCCCCCTGAAATTTTTCATCATTAAATGTTGTTTTGAGGGCTGCAAGTACACATTAGAAAATTTTTTATAAGAAAAAAAACATAATTATAAGATTAATATAAAGTGTTAGGGGAAATCAAATGATAAATAATCCATTAGTAAAAAAATCATTATCAAAAATCGTTGAAAAGGAACATGAAGAAAACCTCAAAAAAAGATTCAAGGAATATTTTCCGGATGAAGAAACCCCTGAAGGAATCGACAACCTTATAAGAGCATTAAACCTGCCGCCAGAAGACATACAATATATTGCCACCAATATTCAAGAAACAGTTGAAAACACCATCATTCCCATCATAAACGCATTGATTGAAGGCATTGACACCGATGAGGAAATAGCCGCAAAGACTGAAATCAAATTGAATATCGTCAGGAAAATATTATACAAACTTTACGATTTAAAAATTGCCAATTACAAAAGAAGCAAAGACCCTGAAACACAATGGTACACTTATTCCTGGAAATTTGATGAAGAGGAATTGGTCAGACAGATCAATGAGGAATGCGAAGTGGAGCTGGCCGAACTCAATGCAACCCTGGAAAACGAGGAAAACAACATGTTTTTCGTATGCCCGCAGGGACATGTGAGATACAACTTTGACACCGCATCAGATGAGGAGTTCCTCTGCGTATGTGGTGAAGAGCTTGTCTTTCAGGACAATGCGGACATAATCAAGGAAATCAAGAAAAGCATCAAATTAACAAAAAGCGATTTGAATTCATTTAATAAGAGCATAAAAAAATAGATGAAAATGGAAATTGAATTGCTTGAAAAGGAAAACACACCTGAAAATGTAATCGAACATTGCAAGGCCGTGTGCAGAAAGGCTATGAAGATAGCCGCTAATTTTAACGATGCAGATAGAGACCTTATTCGCCAGGGCGCACTGCTGCACGACATTGGCAGGTCAAGGACTCACGGCATCACCCATGCCCTTGAAGGGGTTGAAATCGCACAGAAATACGGCTATCCCGTGGAAGTCCTGAACATTATTGAAAGGCATATCGGTGCGGGCATAACTCCTGAAGAGGCGCAAAAGCTCGGACTTCCCAAAAAATCCTATGTTCCCCAAACCATTGAAGAGAAAATCGTTGCGCATGCGGATAATCTGATAAGCGGAACACGGGAAGTGGATATTGATTTTGTCATCAATAAATGGAAAAGAAGCATTGAAGACAGCGACGACAACATCGAAAGATTGATTAAACTTGATTATGAACTTATAAAAACTTTTGAGGAATGAATATGAAAGTGATTTGTTCAAGCGAAGAATCCCTATACCGTCCCGAAGCGGTGAGATGGAGACAGCGAATGGAAATGATGAAACCCCTGGGAGATACTGTTGTTCTCCTGCCTTGCAGTATGAAGAAGCCGTATTCAAATTCAAAATCCCATCAGAAGTTCAGAAAACTTACAAGGTCATTTCAGGAACTTATTGTGACATCGCCTTTTGGAATCTGCCCGAGGGAGCTTGAAAACACATTCCCCATCCAGTCATACGATGTCAGCACTACCGGCTCCTGGTCTGGCGATGAAATCGAGGAGTCCGGAAGGCTTATAGCAAAATACTGTGAAGGCAAGAATATTGTAGCCAACCTTGCAGGGGGTTATCTGGAATCCCTTGAAGCTTATGTTGATGATTTCACCAATGTCTGTGTTGATGAACGTCCGACATCCCCAGAATCACTTTATAACTTAAGGATGGAACTCAAGAATCATCAGAGAGTAAACAGGCATGAAAAAACATTGCACGGACTCAGGTCAATTGCCATGTATCAGTTCGGTGAAAATGCTGACAGGTTCATACCGGACAACGTCAAGACAAAGGGAATGTACCACAAAAGAATTTTGTCTGATGGAGTGCAACTGGCGTTGCTCAATATGGATTACGGACTGTACAGATTGAATTTGCCCGGCGGGGAAATATTGAAGGATTTGGGCATCCATATTGTCAATATTGATTTTGAACTGCAGACAAATACCGTTTTTGCACCGGGAATCGAAAAGGCGGACCACAGCATCATTCCGAATGACGAGGTGGTGGTTGTTCATGACGATGAAGTTGTCGGAGTTGGAAAAGCTGTCATGACCGGTCGTGAAATGGAAGAATGTGGTAATGGAATCGGCGTGAAGTTGAAACACCGTTTAAAAAAATAACAACATATATAAACATCATCAGTAATAATTAATACTACATAAATTATAGGAGATTAGATATGTCAGAAGATTTAGTAAACGATATTAAAGATGCAATTACTCCAATCAATGACCCTCACATGGGAATAAGTATTGTGGATATGGGCATTGTTCAAAATATCACTGTCGATGGTGATCAAGCTGAAATTACCCTTAAACCTACCAATCCTGGTTGTATGAGTATTACCCGTATTGCGGCTGATGCTAAAATCAGGGCTGAAAAAGTTGAAGGAATCGAAAAGGCCATTATTACCGTTGAAGGGCATGCCATGGCAGAGTCCATTAACGAAATGATTAATAGATAAATCTTTAAAATTTTGATAAATTACTGAAATAACCGAAAGGATTATATATAGTAATTAATATATGTATTAGTGTTGACAGTTAACTGTCACACAAATTTTATAGGCTAGTGGCACAGCTTGGTTAGCGCGCTCGGCTGATAACCGGGAGGTCATGGGTTCGAATCCCATCTAGCCTACTATCACTATTTTTTTTGGAATTTTCACACTTGCATGACAATATTATCGTCTTTTTTTAGAAATAGATATATAATACATCTCACAAAATATACATCAATGTACAAAAAGTAGGAGTGTAGACAAAAATGTGGGAAAAAGTAAACGAGAAATTCGACAAATACCCTGCAAGACTTAGAGTTGCAGAAAAAATGATTGAACTTGGCTTATCACTGAACGAAGACGGCAAAATCTACTGCGGAAACCTGAAAATAAGCGACAAAGCACTGGCAAGCGCGGCGGATGTCGACAGGCGTGCGATCAAATCTACAATCAGCGTAATACAGGAGGATGAGGAATTATACAATCTGTTCAGCAACATCATACCTGCAGGAACCCTTCTTAAAAACATAGCGAAAAACCTTGATTTGGGAGTAATAGAAATCGAAGTAGGGCCTGAAAGCGAAGGAATCCTCGCCAGTACAAGCAATCTAATTTCAAAAAATAAGATAAGCATCAGACAGGCATATGCCGAAGATACGGAACTTCAACAAAACCCTCTGCTTACAATAATCACCGAAAAACCTGTCAGCGGCGATTTGATAAAAGAATTTTTAAAAATAAAAGGAGTTACAAGAGTGTCAATCTACTGATTAAGATTTTCCATTCTTGCTTTTTCCATTTCCCTGTCTTCTTCTTCAAGAATATCCAAAAGTTCTTCCCAAGCTTCTAAAGATTCTTTAGCAGCTTCTTCAGTTAATTTTTCAATCGCATAACCTGCATGGATTAAAACATAATCTCCAACCTCTACATCAGGCAGGAGGTCTAATTTTGCTTGTTGTCTTGCTCCACCAAAGTCAGCGTATAACCAATTGTCTTCTCTGTTAATTTCAACAACTTGAGCGGGTGCCGCAATACACATAAATTCTCTCTCCAAAATAATTTTATATTAATAATATTAAAAGTTAGTATTATATAAAACTATCTAAAAGGGTGTAAAAATGAAGAATATTGTTATCGGATCAGGTCCTGCGGGAAGATTAGGCTCACTTGAGCTTGGAAAATTGGGTGAAGACGTTACTTTAATTGAAAAAAATCATATTGCAGGAACCTGTCTGAATGAAGGATGTATGGTTATCTGTGCACTTACAGACATCACCAAATTCATTGATTCCAATAACAGATTTAGCGAACATGGATTCATCAAAAGCCAGATTGAAATTTCATATGAAAAGATCGTTGAAAAGATCGGCGAAACGCAGGTGAAACTCAGGGAACTTAACCAGATGGAAAACGAGAGTGTCGGAAACAACATCATCTACGGCGAAGCCAGCATTGAAGGCGATGCCGTGAAAGTAAATAATGAAAGTCTTGAATACGACAATCTTCTGATTGCAACAGGCGCACGGCCCTTCATCCCCGACATTCCCGGCAGCGAATACGGACTGACTAACAGGGACATTTTAAAGCTGGATGATGTCCCTGAAAAGTTGAATATCATCGGAGGAGGAGTTATTGCCTGTGAGATAGCAAACATCTACTCCACGCTCGGCAGCGAAGTCAACATCATTGCAAGAAGCAAAATACTGAAGGAAATCAGCGAAAGCACCAGAAGATACGTCCTTAAACATATCATGAATGACATCAACATCTTTGAGGATACAGACGTCAATGAAGTCTTCAAAAACAGGGTCGTCACAGATGATGGCGAACTGGAAGGGGTTCCGTTTTTTGCAACCGGAAGGACACCCAACAGTGAAATTGCACAGGGACTTGTGGAACTGAATCCCGACAAAAGCATCAAAGTTGACGAAATGATGAAAACTAATGTTGAGAATATATATGCCGCAGGTGATGTGACCGGAGGATATCAGTTGACTCCAGTAGCTAGAATGGAGGGCATTACAGCTGCAAGGAATATGGCAAACTACCCGAATAAAGTAAGCTACGATTGCATTCCTCAAACCTTGAGTCTGAACATGGAAGTCAGTTTCGTCAGGAATGAAAAACCCCAATGTCCAGAAGACGACAAGACCACCATTGCATTTCCGGGAATTGGAGGTCCCGGCGCATTCTGGAACATACTGACAGGAGATACAGGATACTGTGAAATCGAATTCGACAAAAATAAAAACAGGATAAACAGGATCAATCATGTCTCACCATCCTCCGTAAGCGATGTAGCATACCTGTCCTACCTCATGAGAATGGACTATGATTTGGATGACTACGGCGAATTTTTAGAGATTCACCCATCTACAGACACCAACTATAAAATAATAAAAAACATGTGGCTGTAATTCCAAATCTTGACAGCTGAATGTGATTTGTATGGGATTGCATTAAAAAATAGAACAAGGGTAGATGAAAGAATTCATCTACTTGATAATTATTTTTGCTTTTTTGGATACTTTGTTGAAGTACCTGTTTCCATTGTATTTGATGACCGCCTTGAAGGTTCCTTTCTTGTTAAGCTTGGTAATCTTGAAAGTGGCCTTTCCTTTGCTGTTAGTTCTTGCAGTATAGGTTTTCCCCTTGATTTTCAGGGTCAATTTTGCTTTCTTGATTGCTTTTGCGAGATTGTCTTTCAAGACAACAGTGTACTTTTTGGTTTTGAGTGCTTTTTTGAATGCTTTCGCTTTTGCAGTGAGTTTAGGTGTTGCCTTTTTGACTGTGACTTTTGCGGTTGCTGTTGACTTGTTGTAGTTGCCGTTTTCG
>NZ_JAFQXT010000034.1 GCF_017406825.1 Methanobrevibacter sp. | reverse complement strand
TTGAAATTGAACTTAAAGGATAAATATTTAGAATCCTTCTAAATATTCCTTTCATATGCCGAGATAGTCTAGTCTGGTAAGGCGCAGGACTTGAAATCCTGTGAGGTCATCCTCGCCTGGGTTCAAATCCCAGTCTCGGCGTTAACTATCTATTTTTTTTAAAAAAAGTTTTGTAATTTAATATCTAATTCATCAAGGTTAGATACCATATCCTTTTTATTTAAATTATCTATTTCTGGTCTTTTAATCATTATGACTGCAATATCTTTTTGGTTTGCGGCCTGAATTTTTTCAACCACTCCGCCAATGTCGCCGCTTTCTTTGGTAATCATTACGCTGGCATCATATTTTTCTATCAGCTCAAGGTTTTCTTCCAGGCTTGCTGCCCCTTTCATTGGAATAATATGATTTGGATCGACGTTCAGTGACTCGCATTTCTTGATTGAGCTTTCCACTTTCAGGATTCTCGGGTAGAATCTGTCAACCGGAACATGTCTCAAGATATCCTCCATGGTGTTCGCTCCTGCAAAATGCAGCACGTTCCCGTCATCAAATTCGCTTGCTATCAGTTTTCCTGCATCCTCGAATGAGTTTACATAATGAATGTGTGATGTGTCAATGTCTTCAAGGTTTGTGGGAGGTCTTTCAAAGCGAACATAGGCAATATCTAACTCTTCAGCCAAACTTGCGCTTGTCTGTGTGATGTGTTCTGCAAACGGATGTGTCGCATCAATCAGCACATCAAAGTTTTCATCAATAAGAATTTCCTTAATTTCATCTTTTAACAATGGCCTGGCTATTGTATCATCGCTTCCACCCTCTTTTGCAAGCTTTGCACCATATTCTGTAGTGGTGGTTGTCAGGATGTAAGAATCATATTTGTTTTTTATGTGTTCGATTATGTTTATGGAATCTTTGGTTCCGCCAAGCAGGAATATCTTCATTTTATCACTTTACTCATTAGTTTTTCCGATAGGATAATTGTGAAAGACACGATTATAATTATCAACCAGTCAACCAGACCAATCGGTGAGGTTCTAAATATTATCTGTAATTGAGGGATGTATATGATTATCACCTGAAGCACAAATGATATTGCAATTGCCAGATATAAGTATCTGCTTGATTTTTCACTGTTGGCTTTCCGGTTATATGCATTAAATAACTGATACATCACAAATAATGTGAATGCGACTGTCATTGCCTTTTTTTCGGAAGAAATGCTCATCTCATACCAGAATACTATAATTGTCCCAATGGCCATTACCAATCCTGTAAGCAATATTTCAATCATTGTTTTTCTTGTTAGAATATCTCCACTTTCCGGTGGGCGATGCATTACATCCCTTTCAGCCCCTTCAATACCTAATGTTTGGGCGGGAGGGCCGTCCATCACAATATTTAGCCATAATAGCTGCACAGGGTTAAATGGCAGTGGCAATGACAAGATGGATGTTCCAATTATTGTCAAGATGGCGCCGACGTTTGTTGATACCTGGAATTTCACAAATCTTTTGATGTTGTCATATATTTTGCGCCCTTCACGCACGGCAGTTACAATTGTTGAAAAGTCATTGTTCTGCAAGATCATATCTGCGGATTCTTTTGCAACATCGGTACCATCACCCATTGCAACACCAATTGATGCCTTTTTAAGTGCAGGAGCATCGTTTACACCGTCACCTGTCATTGCAACAATGTTGTCGGATGCTTTCAGGGCTTCTACAATTTTCATTTTTTGCGCAGGTTTTACTCTTGCATAGACTTGTATGTCTCCTGATATTTCATAATATTCTTCCAAGGTAATCTTTTCCAGTTCATCTCCGGTAATTACTCGGCCGGTTGTCAGAATTCCCAATTCCTTTGCAATTGCACGTGCGGTTTTTTCATGGTCTCCTGTAATCATTTTAACTTTTATGCCGGCATTAATGCAGTCTTCAACCGCTTTTTTTGCATCTTTTTTAGGGGGATCCCTCAGTCCAAGCAATCCGGTGAATGTTAGGTTTTCCTCAGGGTCATCATCGTCATTGAGCTTGTATGCAAAACCGATTACTCTCAGCGCATCACTACTCATTTCATCAATTTTTTTAATTATAATTTCCTTGCTTTTATCATCAATTATTTTGATAGTTCCATCATCATCTATATATTTGCATTTATCTAAAATTATTTCTGGTGCACCTTTTGTTAAAACAATGCTTTTTTCACTGCTTAATCTATGTATAGTACTCATCATTTTACGATTGCTGTCAAGTGGAATCTCATCAAGTCTTTCAAGCTCGATTTCAGCATCGCTGCAGTATTTCAGAATAGCCCCGTCAGTTTGATCGCCGATTATTTCTCCATTGCTTATTTTAGCATTATTGCATAATTTTCCAATCTCAAGGGTTGTTTTTTCATTTGTAAAAAAACTGTCAACAACGCTCATTTTGTTTTCAGTCAATGTGCCGGTTTTGTCACTGCAGATTATGGTACAGGAACCCAAAGTCTCAACAGATAACAGTTTTCTCACAATAGCATCGGATTTTGCCATTTCAGACATTCCCAATGCCAATGTCAATGTCAAAACAGCAGGTAGACCTTCAGGAATCGCTGCAACCGCAAGAGACACTGCAGTCATGAATGTCTCGACAACGGGAATTCCCTTCAGCAGCTCCATAATAAAAATAACAATACAGACAACGATTGCAATTGCGGACAATGTTTTTCCAAGATTTCCCACCTTAACTTTAAGGGGGGTTTCCTCATCGTCTTCCTGCACGATTTCGGCGATTTTCCCGATTTCCGTGTTCATCCCAATGCTTTTCACAATGCCTAGGGCATTGCCTGATAGAATTTGGGAGTCCATATAAACGGCATCATCATTCTGTTTTCTGATAGCTTCTGACTCTCCAGTCAGATGTGACTCGTCACATACCAAATCATTGACTTCAATCAATTTTAAGTCTGCAGGTACCTTAACTCCCTCATCGAGTATTACAATATCTCCAATTGTCAGATTTTCACAGTTGATCTCCCTGACTTCGCCATCCCTTTTAACAACAGCTGTTCCAACCATCAAATCTTTAAGACTTTCCACAGCCTTTCTTGAGCGGTATTCCTGGATAAAGCCCATAATCACATTCAATAAAACCGCCAATAAAATCACGCAGGCGTCAATCACGTCGCCCACGGCATATGCGGCAATTGCAGCTATTATAAGCAAGCCCAGTAAAATATCAATAAACTGGCTGAAAAATAGCAAAATTAGTGGAGTAGGTTTTTTTTCATCAAGTTTATTTAAACCATACTTCTTTTGTCTTTCAATGACTTCTTCTGTTGTTAATCCAGTTTCAAGGGAGTATTCCATCTAATCACTTTAATATAAAAAAACTCGCTTTTCGGAAGTTTTTTAATTTCATTTTAACCTTGCCGGTATTTAAATCTTCGTTTGTCAGGGGCTTGATAATTAATTGGGAGTCAGTTTTTTGAGCCAGCCTAACCAGATAAGGCTGAAGTTCACCTGGAGGCCTTATTGAATAGATGATGTCAACGCCGTCATATAAATCCAGATTAGGATTGGTCACGTCATCTTCAATGACTGTCGAATCCTTTGGCAGGATATCTGTCTTGATCACAGTGATGTTTTCATGTTTTGATAGCTCATCAGAGATCTTATCAAATTTTCCAACGCCGATTTCGGCAATCTTGACCCTTTTTTCTCCAACTTCACTTAAGATATACTCGGCAAAATCGTCCCACATTTTTTTATCCTCAGTTTAATATATCGCAATCAAAACTATTAAATACATTGCTTCTTATAATTTAATTTACTATGTTGGTTCGCAAATTTAATCCAAATGATTTAAAAAGAGTTTATGAAATAGAAAGCATGTCCTTTAACCAATCCTATGGTATTGATATGTTCCAGCAGTTATATGAAATGGGTGTCGGATTTTTAGTTGCCGAAGAGGAAGGTTATGTTATAGGATATGTGATTTTTTGGATTAAATATGAAAATCAGGGCCACATCATATCCATTGCCGTTGACAAGAATTATCGCCGCATGAAAGCTGGAACCCAATTGCTTGTAAAAGCCATTTCAATACTTTCCCTTTTAAGAATTGATGCAATATATCTGGAAGTAAATGAAAACAATACTGAAGCGGTTGAATTTTACAAAACATTTAATTTTAAGATCGACAGGACAGTCCCGGGGTACTATGAAGACGGTGATGGGGCCATAGTAATGTATCTTCCGTTAGATAGAGGTAAGATTTCCCGCTAATATTTGCTGATATTGAGTCATTATGTCTGCAGGAATGTTTCCTGTCGCATAGAATATTGCAATCAGCGCAATATAGAATACAAAAATCGCCAGTTGGATGTGCCCGTGTTTTCGGGCATTCGGGTCTTTCCTGGTTGATAGGTAAATCGCGATAATCAAACCTAAAAGCCCTCCAAGGATTGAGAAGATATAACCAAAAATAATCAGCCAGCTGCTTGTCTTGTTTTTTGTATGGGCAGGTGTGGTTTTACCCACTCTCTTTTCGATAACGATAGGTCCGAAACTGCTGGTTGAGGTTTGCTCAAACTGATTTTTAAAAACTAATGGAGTACCGCATTTAACACAGTAATCTGCTTCTGCAGGATTGTTAAAACCGCATAATGGACATACGCCTCCATTTGCGTCTGTTTTTGAAAATTCACGTCCACATTTATAGCAGAATCCATAAATGTCATCTGATGTGGTACCACATTGAGGGCATCTTCTAATCATATTAAATAATTAATAAAAATTACTTAATAAATGTTTTCAAATTTAGTTAAATATATTTAACTTGCTTAAGATAGAATAATCAATGATTGAAAAAATCGAAATTACCCAGAGATTTAATTTCAAAAGACTTAATCGTCACTACGAATGCTTCACAATCGACCTTGTCAATAAAAATGCCTATTATAAAATTTCCGAAAGAGGCAGCGGGGACAAGTTTCTAACTGAACATTCCATTTGCGATGATTCATGGATTGACATACTGGTTGATTTAAGGCGCAACATGACCAGTAAAATCTATCATTTATCTGATTTGCAGATAGACGAATTTTTACATGATTTTGATAATCTAAACCTATTTGACGGGTTTGTCTCTGAAGATTTCACATATTTCGAAAAAATCGAGCTGGTTTATTCATGCAACGTGATAATCTATTCAACTGATAATTATGAGGAGTACAGCTTTAAAAATAACTTCCCTAAAAATTGGATAGAATTCGGTGAAATCTTAAAAAGGGCATTTGATTTTGATGTGCTGCATCTGAATTATCAAAAGCGTTTGGTAACTCCCCTATATTATGATGTTAGGAAGGATGGAGTTTACTTGGGCAATAAATTGCCTGTTAAAACGATAGAATTCGGACATTACCGGACCTATCCCTATGAGCTTCCAAATCCCCGCTTGATAGTTAATTTCGAGAAGGGCAGGATTGACGGATATATTGATAAGGATTTGACTTTTGAAGATAAAGAGCTAATATTGGAATTATTGGAAATGTATCATGTATATATGTGGATTTTCGATGAATATCACAATAAGTCAAATACGCGTGACCCTGATGATCTGGAAGGCTATGACTGGTATCTGGAAATGGTTTTTGAAGATGACGTCATCTGGCATTTATTTGGTTATAACGACTATCCTGACACTTATGTCCATATTGCCCGTGACATAATGGATATCACCGGAATGGATTTGCTTGAAATAAATACCATTTCGGAAAATGATTTGGAGTTATTTGATAAGTTCGGCGCTGAAAAATTACTTGACTAATTCCACATATTCATCAAGGAGGGCAAATAACTCTTCTTTTGCATTCATCTTAAATATTCTCGGCTTTATCTCAGCGCTTCTCCATTGGCCCTTAAGATAATAGGCAGTATGTGTTCTCATCTTGTGCATTGCGACTTTTTCTGGCCTTATTTCACTTAATAGTTCAGCATGCTTTTTAATCATTTCAATCTTTTCATCCAAACTGACCTTTTCAGGTTCTATTTCATTGTCAAGATAATCGATGCACTGTCTTATCAGCCACGGATTTCCAATCACGCCCCGTCCAAGCATTATCGCATCACAATCAGTTTCATCAATCATCCTTTTTGCATCATAACAGGTGAAGATGTCTCCATTGCCGATAACCGGTATCGATAATGAATCCTTTACCTCTTTGATTATCGACCAGTCGGCCTTTTCACCATATCTCTGCTCTCGGGTACGTGGATGAACAGTTATGGCTGATGCTCCGGCATCTTCAATGATTGCGGAAACTTCCAATGCATTTATGCATGTGCTGTCCCATCCGCTTCTGATTTTGGCAGTAACCGGAACATTGACGGCATCAACGACGGCCTCCACTATTTCGCCTATCTTTTGGGGATTTTTTAAAAGCGCGCTTCCGGCTTTTGACCTTTCTGCGACCTTTGGAACTGGACAGCCCACATTGATGTCAATAATGTCCGGCTTCATATTTTTACAAATGTATTGTGCAGCTATCTTAAAAGATTTTGCCTCGGCTCCGAATATCTGTTGGGAAATTGGCCTTTCGCAATCAGTCATGTAAAGCATCTCCTGTGTCCTTGTATTCTCATACATTATTGCCTTGTCGGACACCATCTCGGTTGATAATAATCCGCAGCCCATTGATTTGGCTATCCTTCTGAATGCGGAATCGCAAATTCCTGCCATCGGTGCCAGGACTACCTGATTGTCAATCTTGACATTTCCAATTTTCCATTTCATAAAAGTCACATTAATTTATAGATTTTTTGCCATTTTTTCCAATGCTGTCAAGCTAAGATTTTCTTGATTTTTTAAAAGCTATCTTGGAGGTTTGATTTGCATTTTTTATGGTAATATTTGATTTTTTCTCTTTCTTCGTTTGTTGGTGGATTTATTTTTGTATATACTAAGTCTTTACTTGCTATGTCGAGTATGTCTTGTATTGCAATGTTTATTTCTTCTTTATCGTCTGTTAGGAGTCTGAACATTTCTTCTTTGATGTTTCCGATGAGTGTGTTGATGTTGGTTTTGTATTTGTATTTGTATTTCGTTGTTTCCTTTGGTTTTCTTGTTATTTGTTGTTCTGCATCGTGTTTGAGTGCTATTAGTACATTGAATAGGTATATGTGGCTGTAGAAGTCTTGTTCGATGATTATTTTCTTTTTTCCTGAGAATTTTTCTATGTGGAGTTTGTTTTTTAATCTGTCATAGTTAGTTTCTATTTTCCATCTGTCGCCGTATAAATGTTTTAATTCTTCTGGTGTTGCTATTTCTTTTGGTAGATTTGTTAATAATGTTTCTATGGTTCCATTTTTTAATTTTACTTTTACAAATCTGACGTTTATGTTGCGTATTTCTTCTGCATATTTTTTGACATCTTCTGAATTGAATTTATCGATTTTTAATTTATTTAATGTAATGCGAAATGTTGCATCATTTATTCTCTTTGTTTCCATTACTGATTGCTTTTTTTTAAATGTTGACTTTTTTGCTCTGATTAGGAAATAAGATTCAAGTTGTATGGTTTTTACCATTAATTCTGTGAAATTATATCCTCTGTCATAGGTTGTTATTGTTTTTTTCAAATCTATTTTGTCTTTTGCATCATCTAAATGTATCATTGCATTTGTTAGTTCATTTACTTTTTTATTTGTTAGATTGGAAGAAATTACGAAGTCCCAATGAGTATCAACCATGCATGAGATTCTTGCTGAGGAGGTATTTTTTTTAGGTTGTGTTTTTTCAGGAATTTCAAATTCTTTTCTTGTTAATTTTGTATTGGGAATTTCTACAATGGAACTATCAATTGCACATACGTGTAATCCTTTGAATGATGCCATTTCGTCCTGGCGAGAGTATATTTTTGAAATAAAACTATCATTCATGTCGATGTAAACTATTGGATCAATAAATTGTCTTTTTTCTGAAATGGCTTGTTTAGTTATTGTAACACCTCTATCATTCAATTCATTTCTTAAAAATCTATTTACTTCAATTGAAGTTGTTTTTTTACGATTACATAAAGGATATTTAATCATTGCCTTCAAACTCAATTTTCCCTTTCGAGTAAAAGCACTTTCACACAATACATATTTTCGTTCAACAAAATTATTAAAATTTCCGAATTCCTCTAAAACAAAATCCTTAAAAAACATGCAAAAACCAACTCCAATTTAACTATAACTAACAATAAATATCTTATATTCTTAAATAAATATTTATAATTAATAATTAATAAAATTAACTATTTATAATACTTAAAATTAGATATAATTAAATTAAAATTAATTAACAAGTAATTAAAATAAATAACGAAAGAATTAGAATAAACAAAGCAAAATACCAATAGAAATACGAAAAAAAT
>NZ_JAFQXT010000033.1 GCF_017406825.1 Methanobrevibacter sp. | reverse complement strand
AGTCTTTCTTGATTTTTTCTAATTCCTATGCTAAATCTATGAATTCCTTGGGAGTCATGTCTTCAAAATCATTCTGTTTATTTTTCATTTAATTCCTCTCAGCCAATAATATGAAGTCAACATCCAATTCTTCATCATAAACTATCCCTGATGAGGCACAAAATTCTTTAATATCCCTTAAAATCTTTAAATATAATTGATCTTCCTGTTTTATTGATAAATTTGAAGAGTATTTAATATAATATTGGACTCTGGGATTTCCTTCCTCATCAAAGTTGTCTTGAATGCAACATGTCAAACAGGAGTATTTCGGAATAATTTTGGATTTAATAAACCCTCCTATTGAACAATATGGTTCGGGATTTCGAATTATAATCTCGTCGTGATTTTGTAGAATAGTTTCATCTCCTTCTTATTAATTAAATTAATATATGATTTCTTATTATTTTAAAATTTCCAAGTGCTACTAATCATATTCGGTTAATATGTTTCGTATATTCTTTATTTATACTTTTTCTCAATTCTCGGATAATATTTACGAATTCAAAGCAATATTGCAGTGATAAAAAATGAATTTACAGATTTTAATATTTACATTATTTTTATATACTATGAAAAAAATAATTATATTCATTATTTTTTCATGAATTAAATATTATAGGAGATTACTATATGGCAAAAAAAGATAACAAAATTTCCATGCCTCAAACTGGTGCAGGTTTAGTAAGATACTTTGATGAAGAAAGTTTAGGTCCGAAACTTTCACCTGAGCATGTCATTGTCGCTACTGTTATTTTAGCAATATTATGTTTTGTTTTAAGGTATTCCGCTTAAGAATATTTTACAAACAACACACTACTTTTTTTTAAAATTTTTGATACTATGTTAACCAAAAGAATTATTCCCTGTCTGGATTGTGACTTGCAGGTTCCTGAGGGGCGCGTTGTTAAAGGAGTCGAGTTTAAGCAAATAAGATATGCTGGAAATCCGGTTGATTTGGCAACCCGTTACTATGAGGAAGGAGCGGATGAAGTTGTGGTTTTAGACATCACCGCTTCTCATGAGCGCAGAGCCACAATGGCCGATGTCATCGACAGGCTCACGGAAAACGTTTTCATGCCTATTTGCGTCGGTGGAGGAATAAGGAAGGTTGACGATTATATTAAAATGCTCAAGGCAGGTGCCGATAAGTGTTCGACAAACACCGCAGCCATTAAAAATCCGCAATTGTTGAGTGAGGCTTCAAAGGTTGTCGGATCCCAGGCGGTCGTAATAGGAATCGATGCAAAAAGAAGATATGTTTCACATCCTGATGATGCAAAGGATAAAACGGTTATAGAAACCGATAAGGGATATTGCTGGTTTGACACCAGTATTTATGGCGGACGCGAGTTCACAGGCATTGACGCCATCCAATGGGCAATGGAATGCCAGGATTTGGGTGCCGGCGAAATATTGTTGACAAGTATGGATGGTGACGGAACCCAAAACGGATATGATATCGAGCTGAATAAGACAATCAATGACGCTGTCGACATTCCTGTCATTGCCAGCGGAGGGGTCGGAGAACCAAAACATATTTTGGATGTATTTGAAAAGACCGACGTTTCAGCAGCCCTTGCGGCAAGCATATTTCATTTTAATCAGTATTCAATAGGCACGGTTAAGGAATATTTGAAAGAGAATAATGTTGCGGTTCGTCTATGATAATCAAATCTCCGATAAATTTAGATTTAACAATTAATTCAGGCCAGACTTCACAGCCTCCATGGATTCGTGAAGGGGATTGTTTTTCGAATGCTGTTTTAGTTGATGGAAAACCAGTTATTTTTAAGGTCAGACAGTCAGGAAATTACATTGATTTCAATTTGAATGACAAAACAGCCGTTTCAAAGCTGAATTACATTTTTGATTTGGATTTTGATTTGGATAAGTTTTATAAATATTTGTCAAATAATGCGGAGTTGGCCGATATGAGTAAGTTCTGCAATGGCTTGAGACTGTTCTTGGCTCCTGATCCGTTTGAGTGTGTTATCTCATCAATCTGTTCTGCAAACAATTCCATTAAAAGGTGGACAAAATCCGTTTCTCAGATAAGGCAAAAATGGGGAAACCGTCATCAAAATTACTATACATTTCCTCAAAGCGACGACCTTGCAAAAGCCTACTTGGATGATGAAGAGGAATTTAATTTGTCGAATATTTCAGATATTGAAATGTGCTGCAACAACCTTAAAGATTGTGGCGTGGGATATAGAGCACCATACATGAGAAGGGCAAGCGAGCTTTTCTCACATGAAATGGATCTTTCACAAATACATGAGATGAGTTACGATGAAGCATTTGAAACAATGTTGAAAGTTCCAGGAGTGGGTCCGAAGGTGGCGGATTGCATTTTACTTTACGGATTTAACTTTAGGCAAGCCTTTCCAAGTGATGTGTGGATAAAAAGGATAGTTTCATATTTATATTTCGATGGAAAAGACATCAGCGTTCCTAAAGTGCGCGAATTTGGAATGGAGGAATTCGGCGACAATGCGGGATATGTTCAGCTGTACATGTTTCACTATGCCCGCAAATCCGGCCTGATGGAAAAACTTAAAAAATAATTTTATAATATATTTACTTGATGAAATCTGAAAATCTTGTTTTATTCATTTGTGCATTATTGTCATTTTTCACAGTTTTCGCGTTCAATGCAGTTATTATCGTAATCCCGAGCATTGCAACGGAATTTGCAATGAGCAACATAGTTCAAAACTGGGTTACAATACTCTTCCTGCTGGTTGTGGCGGTTCTTTCTTTCCCGGCAGGTCAGATTTCAGGAAAATACGGCCTTAAGAAAATCACAATCGCCAGCGTAATCCTGTTCATGGTGGCCTCAATCGCTAACGTATTCGTCACTTCATCCGAAATGTTTTTGGCATGCCGTCTGGTATTGGGGATTGCGCTTGCATTCATTAACGTAACTTCAATGGCTATGGTGGTGTCCGCCTTTAAGCCTGAAGAGCGCGGCAGGGCATTGGGAATAAACATAATGGGCGTATATCTGGGATTGTCATTATCGCCGGTAGTTGCGGGGATTCTAAATTTCCAGCTTGGCTGGAGGGCGGTGATACTGTCTCCGCTTCCGTTTTTAATTCT
>NZ_JAFQXT010000032.1 GCF_017406825.1 Methanobrevibacter sp. | reverse complement strand
GAATCATGGCTTGTGGGCGAACTGACGGTTACGATGGATGAGAAGATGACGCTGGCAACAGGCCTGGATGCCCTGGCCCATGCCATGGAATCCTACTGGTCAGTACCGTCAAATCCATACACACGCGTCCTGGCAAGGGATTCCATTAGGATAATTCGCAAATACCTGCCATTGGCTTTAAATGATTTGGATGACCTTGAATGCCGCAGAAAAATGCTGATGGGATCATTTTTTGCAGGCCTTGCCTTTTCAAATACCCGTACCACTGCCTGCCATTCAATTTCCTATCCGTTGACCATGATGTTCGGAATAAATCACGGATTTGCAGCGGCAATGACATTATCCGAAGTTCTGTCAAGAAATTGGGATTATTTAAAGGAAAAGGATCTGTTTTTAGACTCATGGGATGCAAAGGACTTGGATGACATAAAAGGATGGCTGGATGAGGTCACATCCGGAACTTTGAAACTGTCCAATTTCGGCGTCAAGAAAGAGGAAATTCCGGATATCGTAAAACTGGCAACAACCGGCGGAAGAATGGACAACAATCCGATCATATTCGATGAGGATGAAATTCTCGATATTCTGAATAATGTATATTAAAACTCCTATAGGGGTCAGTTCCTTTTGAGAATCTCATTGATGACGTATCTGTCATCGCCGTCAAAGACCCTCAACAGGTAAATGGCCGCAAGATAGATGATTATTCCGACAGGTATTGCAAGCCACATGTTGAGGTTCAGCAGGATGAGTGCAATTCCTAAAATCATTGAGCCGATGATTATTTTAATTAAATCAGAATATAATTTCCTGTTCGGCCTGTGGCCGAGCCTGTAGATTACAAATGCCTGGATGATTACGATCAGTATATCGCTTAAAACGGTGGTGATTGCAGCACCGTTGTATGATAAAAGAGGAATCATGAACAGGTTCAGCGCAATGTTGAAGACCGCAGCGGCGGCATAGATTTTGGTGACTGTAACTTCCTTGTGGGAAGCGTTCAAAAGGGTGTTGGCCGCACCGCTTATGAACAGTAGGCACACGGTCCAGATTAGAATTGATAAAACGGATGAGGCGGCGTCGTATTCGTGGCCGTAAATCAGATGGATGATGTCTGATGAGTAGAACATTGTTGCAACAGCCAAGGGGATAATTACAAGCATCAGATATTTTATTGACTTTTCAAAGCTGATTAAAAGCATTGATTCATCGTTTTTGTAGAATTTGCTCATTACAGGAAAGATTACTGCAGTGTATACTGTGTAGAACAGTGTCAAAACGGAAATCAACTTGTATGTCGCATTGTAGATTCCTGTAGCGTAGTTCCCGACCATGTTGGTGAGCATCACCATATCAATTGAATAATAAATCATATATAAAAAGCCGGTAACCGCAAAAGGTATTGAAAACATGGTTATCTGCTTGCAGAATTCCACATCAAATTCAAATTTGGGTTTAGCGATGCGTCTATTGAAAACATGGTATACATAGATTAAGGCAACGAAATTTGCCAAAATGTATGAAAATGCAATTCCTAAAAGACCCAAATCCGCATAAATGGCGATTAAGATGAAAACAAGCAATAGGATATTCAATATTGTATTTCCGATTCCCTGATATTTTCCTTCCTCAAACGCCTGAAAAGACCCGTTGAATAAACTGACGTATGATTTAATAATCATTTCAATAGTAAAAAGCAATGTCACTGCTATAACGATTTCATCCGATTTCATCAATATCAGCAGAATCAATGTCAGGATGAATGTTCCAACAGAAAAGATGCATTTCAAGGGCATTGCATTACCCAGATATTTTGAAGCGGAGTCGTAATCGGTAGAAATATGCCTGACAATATGAGTGCTTATTCCCAAATCCACAGCAATGGCTAAAATGCCGGTAAATGAAACAGCAAATCCATAGATGCCATAATTGCTAACCCCCAAATATCTGGCAATTAGAATTGTCCAGATAAAGCCGCAGATACTTGCTATTATTTGTGAAACTAGCAGCCAGCTCATATTTTCGAATATTGTTCTTACATGACTCATAAAATCATCTTAAAAGTAAAATGGTTATATTTATTCTTATTCAATTTTATAATATTTAAGTATTAATAAATTTTAATTGGAATTATTTTCAACAGTATTTATATAATATGTTTAAATATATAATTTATTAAAAATAAAAAAGGATTTTCAATGTTATCTCTTAAAAATAATGGTTCTAATAGACATACATTCATAATTGCTGAAATTGGCGTCAATCATAACGGCAGTATTGAACTTGCTAAAAAAATGATTAAATCAGCCAGTGAATGCGGGGTAGATGCGGTTAAATTCCAAACTTTTAATAGTGAAGCGTTAGTAACTGAAAATGCTAAAACTGCAGGTTATCAAGAAAAAAACACAAACGAAGATTCACAAATGAAAATGTTGAAAAAATTAGAACTTACATCTGATGATTTTAAAGAACTACAAAGTTATGCTTTAAAAAATGATGTGATATTCATATCTTCTCCTTTTGATTTAAAAAGTGTTGATTTACTTGAAAAATTGGATGTGCCCTTTTATAAATTAGGTTCCGGTGAATTAACCAATTTCGAATTGATAAATCATATTCAAAAAACTGGCAAACCCATGATTATATCAACTGGAATGGCAACATTGGATGAAATTAGAGAAACTTATAATTATATTGAAAATAAGAATGATCTGATTATTTTACACTGCATTACTGGTTATCCAACTTCTTTTGAAGAAGCTAACCTAAATTTTATAAAAACTTTGCAAAAGGAATTCAATGTTCCAATTGGATTTTCAGATCATAGTCCCGGTATTGAGCTTCCAATTGCCGCGGTCGCTTTGGGTGCTTGTGTTGTTGAAAAACATTTTACATTAGATAAAAATTTTGAAGGGCCTGATCATAAAGCTTCTCTAAATCCTAAAGAGTTTAAATCAATGGTTGATGCAATAAGAAATGTTGAGGTTGCTATGGGTGACGGAATTAGAAAATTCAGTGAAAATGAAATGGAGATTAAAAAGGTTGCTCGCAAAAGTATTGTGTTAAATGAAGATATTTCAAAAGGAACTGTCCTTAAAAGAGAGATGTTATCAATAAAGCGGCCAGGAACCGGAATTCCTCCTAAATTTATTGATGATGTAGTAGGTAAAACAGTTATCAATGATTTAAATCATGGTACTGTTATGAAATGGGAATATTTAAAATAAATTGTTGATTTTATGATTAAAAAGGTATTATATGTAACTGGAACAAGAGCGGATTATGGTTTAATGCATAATACTCTTAAATTATTGCATAATGAGGATGACATTCAACTGGATATTGTTGCAACCGGCATGCATTTGATGGATGAATTCGGTTATTCAATAGATGAAATTAAAAAGGATAATTTCAATTTACATATTGTTAATCAAACTTTTCAAAAAGATGACGAAAGGTCAATGGCAAATTTCATCGGAAATTTAATCACAGATTTAACTGATGTCTTTGTCGAATTAAAACCTGATATCGTATTATTATTGGGTGATCGTGGAGAAATGTTGGCTGGAGCAATTGTTGCTTCATATTTGAAGATTCCTATAGTGCATATCCATGGAGGAGACGTATCCTCCACTGTTGATGATTCTGCCAGGCATGCGATAACCAAATTGGCTAATATCCATTTTCCAGCAACTGAAAAAAGTGCTTCAAGAATAAAACAGATGGGTGAAAATCCCGACAATGTCTTTGTCGTTGGCGCACCCGGTTTAGATTCAATAATTTCAGTTAAAGATAATATCGATGAAGAGTATCTGAAAAATAAGTATAAAATTCAAAAGGATTTTATTCTGGTATTGCAACATCCTGTAAGTTTGGAAATTGAAGATTCATCTTCACAAATCTCCAAAACATTGGATGCAGTCACTTCCACCGATTATCAGGTCATTGTTGTTTATCCAAATGCCGATGCAGGTGGAAGAGCAATGATTGAAAAAATCAATGAGTATGATGTTGATGCATATAAGAATATTCCTCATGAAGATTTCATTGGTTTGTTGGGTTTGGCCAGCATCTTAATTGGAAATTCAAGTAGTGGAATAATTGAGTCCTCTTCATTCAAATTGCCTGTAATAAATATAGGAACAAGACAGCAAGGTCGTGAAAAAGCGAATAATGTTGTTGATGTTAATTATGATTATGATGAAATTTTAGAGGCAATTGACTATGTTAAATCTGATGAGTATTGCGATATATTAAAAAATTGCGTTAACCCTTATGGTGATGGAAAAACTGGCGAAAGAATTTGTAAAATTCTAAAAAAAATCGAAATTAATGATGATTTACTAAATAAAGAATTTTTCTAGATGTAATTTAATGAAAAATTATATATATTTAATTTTAAAGATAGGTAATTATGAATATAATTAGCATTATCCCTGCAAGAGGCGGAAGTAAAGGAATACCTCGAAAGAACATAAAGCTTCTAAATGGAAAACCGCTCATATCATATTCTATTGAAGCATCAAAGTCATGTAATCTGATTGACAGTACATATGTTTCGACTGAAGATGTTGAAATTTCAGAAATTTCAAAAAAGTATGATGCAGAAGTAATAGAAAGGCCGGAAGAGTTGGCAGGTGATGATTCTAGTAGTATAGATGTTATATTGCATGTTTTTGATTATATGGAAAACCACGGTTCATTGCCTGATTTATTCATATTGTTACAACCAACATCCCCGCTTAGAACTTCAGAGGATATCGAAGCTTCAATCAAGTTGTTTTTAGACAGTGATTGTGATTCTTTAGTAGGCGTCTGTGAGATGGACCATAGGTCTTTACTAAATTTTTCTCTTAATAATGGATTTTTAGTTCAAAACAACAATGAATCTTTATTCAATAGCAGAAGGCAGGATTTTCCAACTTATTATTCATTGAATGGAGCGATTTATATCACCACACCTGATTTCATTAGGAAAAATAGGTCATTTTATTGCGATAAAACCATTCCATATGTAATGTCTAAAGAAAGGAGCATTGATATAGACACTCCTCTTGATTTTAAACTTGCAGAAATTATCTTAAATGAGTTTAATGATGTGAAATTATGAGCAAAGATCGTTTTGAAAATTGGAAAGCACCTGAAATAAAAGAAGGTGAATTAACAAAATACAATTGGTTAGTTCAACATAAGGATAATTTGGATTTGGGTTATAAAACCGATATTGGAGCATTCACTTATATCAATGCTAAAAATAATGTGATTATAGAAGATAATGTTCAAATCGGATCTCACTGTTCTATTTATTCCATTTCTACAATTGATGATAAGGAGGGTGAAGTAATCCTTAGGAACAATTGTAAAATAGGAACCCATTCAGTAATCATGCCGGGAGTCACAGTTGGCAAAAATTCCATAATAGGCGCTTTTAGTTTTGTGACAGAAAACATTCCGGATAATGTTGTGGCGTTTGGGGTTCCGACAAAAGTTATTAGAAAATTGGATTGATAATTAACGTTTAATTTTAAATTTTAGAAAGCATTAAATAATAATAAAATATAATTATAACTCAATATTTATTGATATTCTATAAGGAGGCCTATAATGAATATTCCATTATTTGAAATATATAATGATGAAAATGATATTAAACTTATTTCTGATGAAATAGCTTCTGGGAAGTTTTGGGCTGTAGGACCAAGAGTATCAGAGTTCGAAGAAAAGATTGCAAATTATATTGGAACTAAACATGCAGTTGCTTTAAATTCTGGAACTTCTGCATTACATGCGGCTTTATTATCACAGGGAATAGGTAAAAATGATGAAGTAATTGTTCCATCATTCACATTTATTTCTACAGCAAATTCTGCATTATTTACTGGAGCAAAACCTGTTTTTGCAGATATTGAGGAAACTACTTGTGGTTTGAATCCGGAATCTGTAGAAAGTCTCATTAATAAAAATACCAAAGCAATTATACCTGTTCATTATGGTGGATGCCCTTGTAAAATTAAAGAATTGAAGGATATTGCTGAAGATAATGATTTAATTTTAATTGAAGATGCCGCAGAGGCTTTTGGAGCATCTGTTGATGGTAAAAATGTCGCCACTTTTGGAGATTTAAATATTTTAAGTTTTTGCCAAAATAAAATAATAACAACTGGCGAAGGAGGAGCTATTGTTACGGATTCTGATGAAATTTACGCAAAAATTAATCTTATAAGGTCTCATGGAAGATTGGAAAGTGCAGATTATTTTTCATCTTCTAATCTTTTTGATTACATTGATTTAGGTTTTAATTGGAGAATGTCTAATTTAACTGCTACTTTGGGCATTTCACAAATTCAAAAAGCTGATAAAATCATCGAATTAAGACAAAAGAATGCGGAATATCTTTCAAGGAGATTGCTTGAAGAATCTGACGAAATAACTATTCCGGAGGTTCCAAAAGGTTATAATCATGTTTACCAATTATTCTGTATTTTTGCAAATAAACGTGATGAATTAATTAAATACTTAGGAGATAATGGAGTTTCATCTAAAATTTATTTCCATCCAATTCATCAATCAGAATTTTATAGAAATAAATTAAAGTATGATGTTAATTTACCAGTTACTGAGAGTATTTTTGAAAAAACAATTACTCTTCCAATGTTCCCATCAATAACTACTGAACAAATGGATTACATTGCTGAAACTATTGGGAAATTTTATAAAAGCTAAAGGTGTTTTTTTTATGTTAAATGATTTTTATAAAGGAAAAAAAGTTCTTGTCACAGGAGGTTCTGGTTCAATAGGTCAAAAAATAGTTAAAGAACTATTAAATCATGATGTGGATGTTGTAAGGGTATTGGACAATAATGAAACGGCTTTATTTGATTTAGAACAGGATTTGAATTCATCAAAAATTAGAACATTAGTTGGGGATATTAGAGATTATAGGCGTTTAGAAAGAGCTTTTAAAGATATTGACATAATTTTTCATGCTGCAGCTTATAAACATGTTCCATTATGTGAATATAATCCTATGGATGCAGTTAAAACAAATGTTATAGGAACACAAAATGTTATTGATGCTGCAATCAATTGTGGTGTTGAAAAAGTAATTTTAATTAGTACAGACAAAGCGGTTAACCCGGTTAATGTTATGGGTGCTACAAAATTATTAGCTGAAAGATTAATGATTTCTTCTAACGTGTATAGTGGTAGGGGTGGAACTAAATTTTCATGTGTAAGATTTGGAAATGTATTAAATTCAAGAGGATCTGTTATTCCAGTATTTAAAAAACAGATAAGTAATGGTGGACCAGTAACAATCACTGATGAAAGTATGACTCGCTTTATTATGCATATTTACGAAGCAGCTAAACTTATTTTAGATGCTGGAAAACTATCATGTGGAGGAGAGATTTTCATATTGAAAATGCCTTCTGTAAGATTATCTGATTTAGCAGATGCTATGATTGAGTTTTATGCTCCTAAATATGGTTTTAATGCTGAAGAAATTGATATTGAAATTATTGGAAGGAGAGTTGGTGAAAAATTACATGAAGACCTTATGACTCCTGAAGAAATGGTTTATGCAGAAGATAATGGTGATTTATTCATCATACGAGAAGAAATAAATGAACATCCTCTTGATTTTATTTACAATTCTTCTGAAATAGAACAATTGTCTAAAAATGAAATCATGTCGATTTTAAATGAAATATCCTAATTGAAATGAAACCTTCATTGAAATATTATTGGTGTTTATGAAATAATTTCAAACTAGCATATTAACTATTTTGATTCAGAATATGGTGTTAAATTTCTGATTATTGAAGTATTATAGATATTGTGGTGGTGTTAAATGAATGATTCTTATGAAAATCGACTTAATATAGATTTTAGAGATATACATAAATTATCAGTCCCTATTGATTCATCAAAAAATTATATTTCCGCTTCTGGAGTTTATGGTATTGATAAATCTTTAAAAGAATATTGTGGTTTTGATAATGATTATAAAATTAAAGCATTCATTGAACATGGTATAAACTTTTCTGAATATTTTGAATGCGGATTTAGAGTTCATGAATCATTACCTTCAATAATGATGTCTCCATTTAGAGAAAATTTAATCAAAAATCAAAAAAATAATCATGGTGCATATTCAATAGGACCATTTATTCATTATGCTAATCCTTTACTAAAAAATAATGATTATAAAGAAAAGAAAGAAGAATTAGGTACTAATCTATTAGTTTTTCCAGCACATTCTACTTTAGGTGGAACTACTAATTTTAGCATCACTGATTTTTGTGATAAAATTCAGGATATGGGCAGTGAATTTGATACAGTAACGATTTCCCTTTATTGGAAAGATGTGGAATTAGGAAGAGATAAATTTTATAAAAAATATGGTTTTGAAGTCATGACCGCAGGATATATGTATGATCCTTATTTTTTAAATAGATTAAGAAGTATCATCGAACTCAGCGATTTAACAATATCAAATGAAATAGGAACTTCTTCATTCTATGCTTTAGTTTTGGGTAAACCTCATATCATACTGCCTATGAATGTTAAGTACAATATAGAAAAAACGGATGGGAAATATTTGTCATTGGTTGCTGAAGAATCATATGACAGTACAGTTAAATCAGCAAAAGTGAATGATATTGAGTTAATTAAAAATTCTCTTTTAAAATCAGAAGGTAAAATCACAAATCAGAATAAAGAAATAATTAATAAATATTCAGGTATTTATTGTGTTAAATCCAAGGAAGATTTAAGAAAAATACTTTTAGAATGTGAAGATAACTATTCTTCCTTTAGTTATTATATGAGAAAACCTTTATTTTTAAAAGATTATGCAAAAAGAATGATAAGAATATCAAAAAGTCAATTAATTGATAGGTAACCTATAAAAATTAGTATTTGGAGTTTAAATCATTAATTGGGGATTTTTATGAATTTAGATATTTGTATGGCAGCAGATAATAATTATGCTACTCATTTAGGCATATGCATAATTTCAATTGCTAAAAATAATCAGTTAAACGATATTACAATACATGTCTTAAATAATAATATTTCTGATAGGAATTTAAAGAAAATTGAAAGTCTTGAGAGAGAATTTTCAAATCTTAAAATTAAATTTTATAATATCTTAGAATATTTTGATAAAAATGATATTAGTAATTTAATTAAAAATACTTTAAAAGACAATGATTTCTTTAATCTTTTAGGAATTTCCGCATTTTCAAGATTATTTTTGCAAGATTTACTTCCTGAAAACATTGAAAAAATTTTATACCTGGATTCAGACACTATTGTGTTAGATGATTTATCTGAGTTATTTCATATTAATTTAGATAATAATTATGTCGGGGGTGTTATTGATATTATGGCAAATATTACCAAGCATTATTATCTTTTCGAAAATAAATCAACTCCCTTTATCAATTCGGGTGTTTTATTAATAAATTTAAAAAAATGGAGGAAAATTGATTTCGCTAAATTGGCTATAAATTTAATTAATGACTATCCTGATAAAAATTTCTTGCATGATCAAAATATTATAAATATATTATGTGAAGATAATGTATTATTGCTGAATCCTAAATTTAATGTCATGTCGGAATTTTTTTATGTGGACTATAAAAAAAATTTAAAATTAAATAGTTATTTTGGTTCTATTGATGGATTTTATCCAGAAAATGAGATTAAACATTCATTATCCCATCCAGTTGTTGTTCATTTTTTATCTCAGGTATGGGATAGGCCTTGGATGATACATAATGGAATTTTTAAGCATGTTCCAAAAAATCCATTTAATAAATGTTATGATTATTATAAATCAATTTCACCTTGGAAAAATGACGTTTTGGCAACTAATGATAAAAAAATTCTAGATAAATTGTATTATGAAGTAATTAGATTTATTATGATGTATTTTCCAGCTCCCGTCTTAGCATTTCTACATTTTATAAAGAAAGGATAATTTATTTACAGATATTTGGATTCACATTTATCTAAAAATATGTGCTGCTGATATTTTATATTTTCCATGGGATACTATTAATTAATTTTTTAAACTGACTTTTGGTTTTGAATAAAATTCAAAAAAATTATTTGGAATTTTCAAATAATTTTAATTGGAGCAGTATATTGGAAATTCGAAGGATAGTATATAGCATTAGAGAAACGATATTTATTTCAATAGTAATCTTTTTATACTAAAAATTTTATTAAAATATATTTATAAAAATCGACAAGGGTAAGAGTATAATGCATGAAGTAATAATTTGCGAAAAGCCGAGTTCAGCGGAAAAGATAGCAAAAGCACTTTCACCAAGTGCTAAAAAGAAAGTGTACAACAAGAAAGTCAAATATTGGGAACTTAAACGTGATGAAAAGGACATTACCGTCGTTTCAGGTGTCGGACACCTTTACTCATTGGTTCCAAGAAGGTACAAGTACGGCATCTCATTTGACCTCAAGTGGGTTCCGTCCCATGAGGCAAACAAAAGCAGCACCTACACCAAAAACTATCTCAACGCTATCAAGAAATTCGGAAAGAATGCCGATTCATATGTTCATGCATGCGATTACGATGTTGAGGGAACACTTATAGGATACAATGCCCTCAAATATGCCTGCGGGTCAGATTCATTGAGCAAGGCCTCAAGGATGAAGTTTTCAACATTGACCCAAAAGGATATCATCGACGCTTATGAAAACCGCATTGACATTGACATGCATCAGGTCGACAACGGTATCGCAAGGCATATTCTTGACTATTACTTCGGAATGAACATTTCCATTGCCCTTTCAAATTCAGTCAGAAAAACCAAGCACAGATTCCTGAAATTGTCAGTCGGAAGGGTTCAGACTCCTACATTATCCATCCTTGTTGACCGCGAAAAGGAAATCCGCGATTTCGTCCCGGAACCATACTGGAACCTGAAAGCTATTTTGGACTTTGAAGACATTGAAATCAAGCACGTCGAGGGCAATATCTTTGATAAGGAAAGGGCTGAAGAGATATTTGACAAGTGCAACGGCAAGGACGCGGTCGTTGATGAAATCACACTTTCAAAATCAAAAACCAAGCCTCCGGTGCCGTTCAACTTAAGCGGCCTTCAGGCTGAAGCCTACAGCGTTTTCGGATTTTCTCCTAAAAGGACTCAAATTGCCGCACAGAACCTTTACAGTGCAGGTTACACTTCCTATCCGAGAACATCATCTCAGAAATTGCCGGCAAGTCTGGGCTTTGACAATATATTCAAGCAATTGTCAGCAAATCATGAATTCAAAAAGCACATCGACAAATTGCCTTCCAAACTGATTCCCCACAACGGCAGAAAAGAGGATGCGGCTCACCCTCCGATTCACCCGACCGGAATTCTTCCGGGCAAACTGAGCAGGGACGAGCAGAAAATCTATGACCTGATTGTATACAGGTTCATTGCCGTATTTTTCGAAGCAGCGGAATTCGAGACAATGAAAACAACCCTTGACATCGAAGGCGAGAAGTTCAAGTTCTCAAGAAGAAGAGTCACCCACAAGGGATGGATGGAGCACTATCCGTTCAAAAAGATTGACAACGAAAGATTCCCTGATGTAAAAGAAGGGGATGTTATGAGCGTCAAGGAACTCATCAAGGAGGAGAAGGAAACCAAGCCTCCTGCAAGGTACAACCAGGCTTCACTCATCAAGGAGCTTGAGAAAAAGAACCTCGGAACCAAGGCGACACGTGCGGATATAATCGACAAGCTGTATGACAGGGAATACATTCATGGAACCAAGATTGAAGTCAATGAGCTTGGCGAAAATCTCATAGATACCCTGAACACCTACTGTAACGATTTGACTTCCGAAGAGCTGACAAGGGATTTGGAAAACAAGCTTGAAGGAATCAACAACAACGAAACCAGCAGGGACAGCGTAGTAAGCGAAGGGGAAAAGGACGTCAGGGAAATTCTTCTTGAAATTGACAAGAACCAGAGCGGCATCGGAAACAAGCTTTATGAGGCGTATCAGGCAAGCAACATTGTTGGAACCTGCGTTAAATGTGGTGGAAAACTGATTAAAAGATATTCTCCTAAAACCGGAAGCTCATTTGTAGGATGTTCCAATTATCCTGACTGCACTGCCAGCTATTCAATTCCGAAAGGAACCAATTTCCTCAAAAAGACATGTGAGGAATGCGGACTTCCGATAATTTCATTCGGAAAGCCTCGCCAGAGGGCATGCCTTGATCCAAACTGCGGCAAGGAAACACCAAAAAGGGACGAGCCCCAAAACGTAGGGGAATGTCCGGAATGCGGCAAACAGCTCATAAAACGTTCAGGCAGATACGGTGATTTCATCGGCTGCAGCGGTTTTCCGAAATGCAGATTCACATGCTCTGTTGATGAGCTCGAATCAAAACTGGAAAAATAATTTTTTTCATTTTTTCATATATACATAATATTTTAATAATAGTAAAGGTAAATATACTATTCAATAAAAATATTTTTACACATTGCTGAAATTATTTTTATTTATTTCTTATAATTTTGATTAATTAATTAGATTAGAGGATTTTTAATGAATAGAGAAACATTAATGACAGTAGGTAAAGGAATAATCATTGTTCTGATTATTTTAGCTATTGTATTCGCATTAAAAGCTCCTGCTGCTGATTTGAACATGTTGGATGACAACGGTAAGGCATTATATACCGACTCATCAGGTCTTCCGTACTTCAGTGAAATGGATTCATATTATAACTACAGGTTGACCAACGACTATGTTGAACACGGCTATGCAGGGGATGAAATGATAAATGGAAGTGCATGGGATATGCACAGATATTCTCCTGATGGTGAAATGGTTAATTATGAACTGGGCATTGTCTATGTGACCTCCTGGCTACATGATACTGTGAATGGTTTCTTTGGTGGTGACTATTCAGTCAAGGAAGTTGCATTCTGGACAGGAGCAATCATCTCAACATTATGTGTGATTCCGGCGTTTATCTTTTCAAGAAGAATTACCAATGATTATGGGGCAATTGTGGCAACATTGCTCATTGCACTTGCTCCGAACTACTTTGCGCACACATTCCCAGGATTTTTCGATACAGATATGTTCTATTACATATTCTCAATATTTTTCATATTCTTCTTTGTCGAATCAATCAGAAGCGACAACTGGATTTGGAAAATAGTATTTGCGGTATTGTCCGTAATATCAATAGGACTCTTCTCCATCCAATGGACTGGATGGATCTTTTACGTTGCACTTATGGGACTGTTTGCCGTGATTTATCTAATTGCATCCTTCATATTCAATGTTGATGCGGACAGGGATGAATATTCAAACGTCGGCCAATGGCTCATACACAACAGGGAATTCCTCTCAGTTGTTGCAATAGGAGTAATCGCATTCGCGGGTCTTGCAGTGTTCCAGGGCGTTGACGGTGTTCTTGGAATATTCGGACGTGTCTTAAACTTATTGAACTTGCAGTCAGCGTCTGTTGTTGTAGGGGGATTCCCGAACGTACTTATTTCCGTTGCAGAGATGCAGATGCCTGCAATGTTAGGTGCTGGAATGAACTCCATGTTTTTAGCAAACACCAACGGATTCATCAACGGTATCGGCGGTATTGCAGTATTCTTTGCCGCATTGATAGTTTTATACGTTTTGGTTTCAAGGACATGGAAATTCAGAAACGTAAGGCAAAAACCGGCTGACGCCAAACCTCAAAAAGGAAAAAGATTATCCGCAGCCGAAAAGCTTGACAACAGCCGCAAATTCAAATTATCCTACGCTGATTTGAAATTCGGCGGGGACAATCCGATCTTATCAGATAAACGCTTAACAGTATTGTACACAACATTGTTTGTCGTATGGGTAGTAGTGACCGCCCTTGCAGTAATGAGAGGTTCAAGGTTCATTACCACAATCGTATTGCCTTTCGCATTCCTTACAGGAATATTCGTCGGATTCGCCTGCGATTACATCAAAACCAAATTGGACAACGACAAATGGCTAATCGCTGCAATCATTTTCTGCGCATTCCTTGCGGCAGTGCCTCTGGTAACTGTCAACATGATCTTGGGCATTGCAGTATTTGTGATAATTTCCGCAATAGGCCTGATATCAGTCTTTGCACTCAAATCCAATTCCGCAGACAAGAAAAACATTCCGCTCAAGAAATATGTTCTTATTGCCGCCTTGGTGATTGCATTGGTGACACCAAGTATCTGCGGAGCATATCTCACTTCCGAAAACGTTGTTCCCGGTACAAACGACTACATGTGGAACGCCATGGAATGGGTTGATGAAACCCAACCTGAAGATACCGTAATCACATCCTGGTGGGACTTCGGTTACCTCTTCGAGGTTGCAGCCGACAGGCAGGTAACATTCGACGGAGGTTCCCAGTCAGGGGAACGTGCCTTCTGGCTGGGTCAGGCGATGACAACCGACAACATTGACCTTTCCGCAGGAATATTCAGGATGCTGGACACTACAGGTACAAGGGCTGACGAGTATCTCATCAACCTCACAGGCAGTCCGGGCAAGGCAACCGATATTCTAATCGATATCCTGCCTAGAAGCTCCAGTGACGCCCAAAAGGTACTGACCAGCAAATACGACCTGACCTCTGCCGAGGCCAAGCAGGTCATCGAATACACTCACCCTGACAATCCGAGACCGGTAATATTCGTCGCATCTTCAGATATGCTCGGTAAGGCCGGCTGGTGGACCTACTTCGGAGCATGGGACTTCGACAACCAGACTTCCGAAAACTACAACTACTACGTGCCGTTCGACTCAGCCAAGGTCGCTCCTGGACAGTCAGGCAAGGTGCACATGCTGGATGATCAGGGCATGACCGTAAATGTGGTTATCGAAAGGGGTTCCGGCAACAATACAACTGACGCACATGTCGAATCAGTATATACCGACAGCGGCGAGCCGATTGAAGTCAACGGTACCGAATACAACCCATTGAAAGCATCCAGATTAATATTGATCGAGGACGGATACATCATGAAGAACGAATCCATCAAGGGCGCAAGCGATGGAAACTACACAATATTCATAATGGGTCAGGACAACGAGTACACTCCGATTTTAATCGACAACAAACTTGAAAACTCAATGTTTACCAGATTGTACCTGCTCGGCGGAGCCGGTCAGGACGTGTTCGAACCGGTACATGCTGAAAACGGCGTAATGTTGTATAAAGTAAATTTTAACAGTACAAGCGGGTAGTTAATTAAAACTACCTTACATTTCTTTTTTTTTCAACTAATCTTAAATATTATTAACACAATATATATCACATAACTACTTAATCGAGGTGCGATATTGAACAGAAAACTAACATTAATTTTAGCCCTATTGGTTCTGGCATTAGTTTCAGTCTCAATTGTCGCTGCCGTAAACGAAACCCAGGATCAGATGGCGGCCGATGACGATTCAGACGACAAGATGTCCCAGGACAATGATGATGAAAAGATAACTGCTGATGACAAGCCTGTCTTGGGGGTTATTGAGTTTCCCGTTAAGATAGTATGGGAAGACAACGACAATAATGCGGGCAAAAGGCCTTCATCCGTCATTGTTATTGTAAATGCAGGCGAGAATACCCAGGAATTTGAACTGACTGATGTCAACGACTGGAGAGGTGAGGCCGCAAACATTCCTGATGCTGATGCAGATTCAATTAGTGTCCAGGATGTCCACGTTGACGGATATACCACCAAAATCGTCGGAAATCCAAAGGACGGATATGAAATCACATGCACATACATTGATGATTCCAATGACAACTCAACGGATACTGATGACGACAACCAAAATAATCCGGCTGACGACGACACCGATGATTCAGATGATGACTCAATCGATGACTCAGACGACACTCCGGAAAATGAAACTCAACTCATAAAGACAATCACCACTACAAAAGTTGTCAAAAAAGAGCCTAAAAAAGTCAAAGACAAACACAATACTGGTAATCCAATTTTATTAGGAGTACTTGCTATTAGTGTTGCAGGTTTAGCTTATCAATTACGCAGAAAAGAATAATTAAATTTTCTTTTCTTCTTATTTTTTTTAAAATTTAAATATTATAACAATCTTATATTTAATTACTAATTTTATGGAGCAAAACCTAAATGGGAATTGAAGATAAGATCAAATCAATTGAGGAAGAGATACAAAAGACACCTTATAACAAGGCCACTTCCCACCATATCGGTAAACTTAAGGCAAAACTCTCCAAGCTTAAGGAAGAATCCCTTCAAAGAAGCAGCGGAGGCAGCAAAGGCCAAGGTTTCCATGTGAAAAAATCCGGAGACGCAACCGTCGTTTTGGTGGGCTTTCCATCAGTTGGTAAATCAACATTGCTTAACAACATCACAAATGCTGAAAGTAAGGTTGGAGCTTATCAGTTCACCACACTGGATATTGTTCCGGGTGTTATGGAGCACAAGAATGCTAAGATTCAGATTTTCGACATTCCTGGAATCATCACAGGCGCAAGCAGCGGTAAGGGAAGAGGAAAGGAAATCCTGTCCGTGGCCAGAACCGCAGATTTGATTCTTGTCGTGCTTGACACATTCAATCCACAGCACCTAGATGTAATCATCAATGAATTAAGAGCAATAGGCATAAGGCCGAATGAAAGGCCTCCTGACGTTACAGTCAAAAGAAAGAAGCTTGGCGGTGTAAAGGTTTCATCCACATGCCCTCTTACATATCTGGATGAAAAGACAATCAGGTCAATCTTGAACGAGTACGGCTACATCAATGCTGACGTTCTCTTCAGGGACGACGTCACTATGGACCAGTTCATTGACGTGCTTGACCGCAACAAGTCCTATGTTCCGATGCTTATCCTTCTAAACAAGGTTGATCTGGTCGACGACGCATACCTGGAAGAGCTTAAGAAGTACATTCCTGAGTTCATTCCGATTTCAGCGGACAAGAACACCAACATCGACGAGTTGAAGGATACAATATTCGACAATCTTGACCTTGTCAGGGTCTATCTGAAACCGCAGGGAAGAAAGGCCGATATGGAAGATCCTCTGGTAATCAAGAAGGGCTCTACCGTAATCGATGCATGCGGTAAGCTTCACAGGGAATTCGTCAAGAATTTCAGGCATGCAAAGGTATGGGGAACTTCAGTTAAATTCCCAGGACAGAAGGTCGGTCCGGACCATGTCCTTGAGGATGAGGATGTGCTGAGAATAATTTTGAAGAAGTAGACATGACCGCTGTTTTTATAACCGGTACTCCGTGTACGGGCAAAACAACTCTTGCAAGTAAATTGAATGGACGCTTAATTAAAATCAATGATTTGGCAATAAATCATGATTTCGTTTTAGGCATTGATGAGAATAAAGGCTATAAAGTCATCGACATAGACAAATTGAGCGCTTATGTAGATGAACTCATCAAAGATTGCGATGAATTGCTTATTTTTGAGGGGCACCTGTCCCATTTGTGCGACGGCGCCGACAAGGTGATAGTCTTGAGGGTTGATCCCGACATCCTGAAGACAAGGCTTGAGGCCAGAGATTACTCAGACGCCAAAATCCGCGAAAACCTTGAAGCTGAAGCCCTTGGAGTATGTTCTGCGGAAGCCTATGAGAACTACTCTGATAAGGTATATGAACTGGATGTCAGCGGCCTAACCATGGACGAAGCCGTCGATTTGATTGAAGATGTAATCCATAATGGGGGAGATTATCCCGTAGGTTCTGTTGACTTTATGGATTGGCTTATTTCAAATCCGTGACTTTTTTTACATACTCAAATCAATTTTACTTAATCATATAAATATTGCTTTAAAATACTTTATTCTTCAAATGCACAACTGTGATTTGTCGCATATTGAAAATATTTAAATATGATGCGAATATAATTATAATTGCAGATGTCAGTCGACTAATTAATTTTAAGTCTCGGTATTGTCTGATATAACTTAATTATAATGGGGTGTGATAATATCTCAAAAATAAGTTTTGACATTGATGATGACTTACTAAAAGATTTGAAAAGATTTGCTTTAAAAACTAACTCTAATTATTTAGATTTGGTTGAAAGCTATATTCAAAAAGGATTAAAAAACCAAACAAGAGGTAATGATATGGTAAGCGTTACGTTAGATGACAATGTTGTAGAAAAAGTAAAAATCAAATGCAGATTATCAAATAAAACGCCTGAAGATGTAGTCAATGACATATTATGGGACAACCTGAGGAAGCTTGAGGATTATTCCGATGATTTTGATGGGGATAGGATTTGGAACTTGTTGGAGCATGACAAGCCCGAAGGGGATGACATTCTGGATAGGATCACAGACATGTTTGACTGATATATATTAAACACCACAGAGGTCAAAGAATGATTTTTTTAGATTCATCTTACATTAAAGGATTAATTTTAAAAAATGATGATTACAACCATTTTTCCAAAAGAGTTAAACCCTATCTGAAACATGAGACGAAAGTAATCAATACTACCGTTTTAGTTGAAGTATTAAATTCAATTAAACAAAATAATTATGATAATGACGTAAATGAATTGTTGTCCTGTTTAGAAAATTTGGATGTCTATGATTTTTTAGCAATGAAGGACTATGAGGAGTCAATGAAATGGTTCAATTATTTCGGCAAAACCATTAACTTTTCAGATTGCACTATTGTTAATTCGATGATAAAACATAGTATTACAAGGATAGTTTCATTTGATTCCGATTTTGACAAAATCGGTGCTTTTGAAAGGATTCACTGAAAATCCTTTCTTTTCATAATTTTTAAATTTCAACTAAAATATCCAAAAATTCACAACCTTTATAAATAGTAATATACATAATTATTCTTAATATTCATATTAACCTAAGGTTATCTTAACTATGGTTTTTGTTTTAATTTGCGCAAATCATTTTAATTCAATTTTGAATATTATATCCTACATTTTAAAGGAGGATATTTTTGAGTAGAGGAAAACGACCAAAGTGGATGATTGAAATTGCGATTGAAAGAATGAATATTCTTTTTGATCGTGCCGATATGGAATTCATCACCCATCCGGAAAGATCCAATCGCTATGTCGAATTGGCACTGAAATTGTCTACTAAATACAATACTCCGGTACCTGAAGAATGGTCCAGGAGGTATTGTAAGGAGTGTAAAAGTTTCCTCTCGCCTGGTCGCAATTGCACCGTCCGGCTAGTTAACTCTGAAGTTAACATTTTTTGTGGTGAATGCGGTCATGTAATGAAAATTCCTTATCACAAGGAGAAAAAGTTTAAAAGGAGAGCTAAATATGAGTCACGACAAAAAAGAAATGATGAATAGAGCTCTTGATGCGATGACAATCAACATTGGCAAATCAGGCGTCAACGATAATGTTATCGAAGAAATCAAACGCCAGCTCAAAGCTAATGAGATTGTTAAACTTAAATTTGCAAAAAATATCGCTCGCGATAAAGATAAATACATCGACGAAATCGTCTCTAAAACCAAAGCGAAACTAATCGACGTTAGAGGCCACGTTGCTGTTATTTACAAGAAAAAGCCTTAGACATTATAAATTTAGAGTTACAGGCCCTATTTTTTTAGGTCTTAAATTTACAGTGGATTAAGCTACAATAAAAAAATAATATTGGAGAATTAATATGACTACTGTATTTGATGTACCTGCAGATTTATTAATTGAAAAAGTCGCAGAAGAATTTAAAGAAAATGATAAAATAGAGTCTCCTGCATGGTCCAATTTTGTTAGAACTGGTGTTCACAAGGAAAGAAAACCAGAAAACCCTGATTGGTGGTTTATCAGAACTGCTTCTATCATTAGAAGAGTCTACATCGACGGACCTGTTGGCGTTTCAAGTTTAAGAACTTTCTACGGCGGTAAAAAAGACCGTGGAGTACGCCCTGAAGTCTTCAGAAAAGGCAGCGGATCAATCATCAGAACCGCACTCCATCAGCTTGAAGACGCAGGATATGTGGAAAAAGTGGAAGGCGGAAGAGTCGTAAGTCCTCAAGGAAGATCCTTTTTGGATAAGATTTCCGGAGAAATAATTAAAGACATTCCTGAACTTGAAAAATATTAATTATAATTTTTGGGAGAGTTTGATATGAGCGATTTAGATGAAATTCGTCAAAAAAGAATGGCTGAGCTGCAGGCTCAACAGGCTGCCGCACAGAACCAGGCCCAACAACAGGCCATGGCTCAGGCACAACAGCAGCAGGCTCAAGCGCAATTCGAAGCTCAGAAAAAACAAATCTTAGGCCAGATCATGACACCTGAAGCTCGTCAGAGATTGGCAAATCTCAAACTGACCAAACCAGAATTGGTTAACCAGATTGAACTTCAGCTCATCCAGTCAGCACAGGCAGGCAGCCTAAGAGGAAAAGTAACTGATGACCAGATAAAAGTCCTTTTAAGGCAAATCGCTGGTCAGAAAAGAGAAATTAAGATTACAAGGAAATAATATCAATGAAAGCGGCTGTTCTATATAGTGGTGGAAAGGACTCATCCTTCGTTGCGGTCATGCTCAAAAGATTGGGTCTTGATGTGGAATTGTACACCGCCAATTTCGGCGTCTACGATTCATATGTTCCTGCAGGAAAATCCGCAGAGGCATTAGGCTTCAAACACAACGTCTTAAAAATGGATAGAGAAATCCTCGAAGAGACCTGTGAGAGAATCCTCGAAGACGGTTTTCCCAACGACGGAATAAAATACATCCACGAAAGGACAGTTGAAAAACTGGCTGAAAATCATGATATTATTGCAGACGGGACAAGACGTGATGATAGAACTCCAAAACTCAACGTCAATCAGATCAGAAGTCTTGAAGACAGGATGAGTGTCCAATACATCAATCTCGACAGTTTCGGTCACAAATCAGTCAGACTGATTACAGACAATCTGTTTGAAATTTCAAAGGAAAAGTCAAACAGGGACAATAGTTCCGATTTTGAGGTTGAAATAAGGACAATGATTGATGAGAGGGGAGCAAACTCACTGGACATTTTCCCCGAACATTATCAAACTCGAGTTATAGGATATAAACAATAATTATTATTACAGGTGAGAAAATGAGTAGAAATAAACCATTAGCTAAAAAATTAAGAATGGCAAAAGCAAACAAACAAAATAGGAGAATTCCAATCTGGGCTTATGCTAAAACTAACCGTAAACTTAGATACAGACCTAAACCTAGACATTGGAGAAGAAACAGTCTTAAATTATAAGAGGGGTAATTATGGAAAGAGTTTACACAATTCCACTTAGAAATGTGAAAGAAGTCAAAAGGACTATCAGAGCTCCTAGAGCTATCAGGGAAATCAGAAATTTCTTAACCAAACACATGAAAGCCAGCGATGTTAAAATCGACGAATCTATTAATCATGCTATTTGGGAAAGAGGTATTCAAAAAATACCTTCAAAAATTACTGTAAAAGCAGTTAAAGATGATGATGGTGTTGTTACAGCTACTTTAGCAGAATAAACACTAATTTAAATGTGAGGTAAACAATATGTTAAAAAGAGTAGATATTGTAGGAAATCCGAATGTAGGGGTTTTTATCACAGCAACCGACAACCTGGCTATCGTTCCTTATAATCTATTGGATGAAAAGGTGGATATCATCAAGGAAACATTGGATGTTGAGGTAATCAAATCTTCTATTTCCGGGTCAAGCCTTATTGGATCTTTATCTGTAGCCAATTCAAACGGTATTGTTGTTTCCCCACATGTTTTGGATAGAGAAGTTAAACAGTTCGAGGACATGGGCCTAAACGTCGCCACCATTCCCGGCCAGTACACTGCCGTCGGAAACATCGTTGCGGCAAACGACAAAGGCGCAATAGCAAGTCCATTTTTGGAGGATGAGGCTATCCAGGTCCTTGAAGAAACTTTGGATGTGGACGTAAAGGCTTCCCACATCGTCGGAAGCGACATCATAGGTTCATTGATCAAGGTGACCAATAAAGGATTTTTGATGAGTCCTAACGCACTTCAGTCCGAAGTTAACTTTGCTCGTGAAGTATTTGGTGTTGAAGGAGATATAGGTACTGTTGGAAGAGGAATTCCACTGGTTGGAGCTTGCATTATTGGAAACTCCAGCGGCGCAATCGTCGCCAAGGACAGTACCGGTCCTGAAATGGCTAGAGTTGAAGAAGCATTAGGCTTTTTGGATGATGATTTTTAATTAATATAATCATGAGGGATTTAAATGATAACAAAAATTTACAGAGTTAAAGGTACTTTTGTAATGGGTGACGAATATCACGATTTTACCAAAGAATACAAAGCTACCTGCGAAGGTGACGTAGAAAGTAAAATCTATGAAAGATTCGGAAGCAAACACGGTATCACCAGAAACCAGATTTCAATTGACTCAATTGAAGAGATTGCTCCTGAAGACGTTCAAGACCCAATTGTAAAAGAAATTTTATAAGCATTGAGGGATTAAAATGGAAGATCAACAAAGATTAAACAGTCTTCTTAACGAAATCAATGTGTACAGGCAACAGGCAGACTTAATTCGTCAACAGATCGAATTGATTCAGGCTTCCATTGCCGAAGTCGACGCATTCCTCAATACTTTGGATGACATTGAAGGCAAAGACTCAATCGAGGCTTTCGTGCCTGTAGGTGCAGGAACCTTTGTAAAAGGGGAGCTTAAAGACACCGATGAAATCATCGTAAGTATTGGAGCAGGACTTGCGGTCAAAAAAGATGCAGACGGCGCAAGAGAAATCATCTCTGGGCAGAAAGATGAACTGAAAGACAGCTTGGACAAGATGCTTGCCAATTTGCAGCAAGTTACTGACATTGCCGGCAATCTTCAGGCTCAGGCTGAGCAAATCGCAGCTGCAGCACAAGGTAATATGACCCAAATGGGTTAGATTATCTTTTTTTACTTTTTTTTAAATATTTTTCATTATTTTTTAAGACTCGTTTTTTTTAAATATCATAACAGACATACCTATTATTAATTATTTTCAACTAAACTATCAAGGTTGGGTTATTTTTGTTTGATTCACTGAAAAAGAAATTTTCACGAACCAGTGAGAAACTGGAAGAAGAACTAATCGAAGAGGCAAAACAGGAAGACAACATCGAAGAGGAAACCGGCGGAAGATTTTCTTTCTTCTCATTTGGAAGAAAAAAGGATGAGGAAGAGGAAAACCTGCTCCCCGAAGCTGAAGAGATTCCCGAAGAGGAAAGTCCTGAAGAGGAGGTTGAGGAGAAAAAGTCCCGCTTCTGGAACAGAAACAAGGATGAGGATGAAGAGGAAAGTCCTGAAGAGGAGGTTGAGGAGAAAAAGTCCCATTTCTGGAACAGGACACCTAAGGAATCAGTCGACGGCGAGGCTACTGGAGGGGTATTCTCATTTGCACGCGAAAAGACAATCAAGGAAAAGCACGTTGAGGACATACTCTTCGAGCTTGAAATGGAACTCCTGCAGGGGGACGTTGCAATGGAGGTTGCAACTGAAGTCGTCGAAAGCGTCAGGGAAAACCTTGTAGGCAAGAAAATCAAAAGAAGCAATGACGTAACCGAATACACATATTACGCTTTAAGGGATGCAGTCAAGGAAATAATCGACATTCCAGGCAAATCAATGACTGAAATGCTTGAAGAAAAGGTGGCGGAAGGCGAACCTCTTGTTGTGATGTTTGTCGGCATCAACGGAACAGGCAAGACAACAACCATCGGAAAGCTGGCCAACTACTACCTGAAGAAGGGATACACTCCGGTCATTGCGGCTTCAGACACATTCAGGGCAGGGGCAATCGAGCAGGTCACCCACCATGCAGACAATGTCGGCGTCAAAATCATCAAGCACCAGAAAGGCTCAGACCCTGCGGCAGTGGCGTTCGATGCGGTTGAGCATGCAAGGGCACAGGGCAAGGAGCTGGTCCTGATAGATACTGCAGGAAGGATGCAGACCAACACCAACCTCATGGATGAGATGAAAAAGATCAAGAGGGTTGCAAAGCCTGATCTGGTCATATTCGTCGGCGATGCAATTACAGGCAACGACGCAACCGAACAGGCCAGAAAATTCAACGAGGCAATCGACATCGACGGTGTAATCCTTACAAAGGCCGATGCTGACAGCAAAGGAGGCTCATCACTTTCCATAGGATATGTCATCAAAAAACCGATTCTCTTTTTGGGAATGGGCCAGGGATATGATGACATCATGGAATATGATGCCGAATGGATGCTTAATCAGATATTTTCAGAAAGCGAAGAGGAAACAGAAGAGGATTAGGGGCGCATTATCCGGTGATTGGGCAATTCTGCCGGGTGCACGCCATGTCCCAAACTGCCGGGGGGCATATTGGCTGCAACAGCGGAATTTCACTACTCCTCGAAAATCAACTGAATCCGGCCAATTGGAAATCACAGGCGTGGGAACAGCTAAATCCATCTTCAATTTAATCGACAGATAGCATGTTCGGTTAAATGTCCTTTAATTTTTTTTTAAAAAATTTTCAACTAAGTGTTTTTAATATCATAAAGTCACTATTTACTTAAAATTAATTCACTTTATTTAAGGTTATTATAGCTTATTTTAACATAATTGTTCTTTTTATAAGTATTTCTACATCTTTTAAATCTATTTTCATTGATTTAAGCTATTTTAATTCGAATTTCTTATTAAAAAGATTTATATATCTTTTTAGATAAATTTTTTAAGCAAGGGGTGAAAGTTATTTCAATCAGGAATAGGACGTTCGTTTT
>NZ_JAFQXT010000031.1 GCF_017406825.1 Methanobrevibacter sp. | reverse complement strand
TGTCCTTCTTCCTTTTTCTTTTGAATAAATGAGAACAGATCAACATTTTTCCATGCATTTTCAGTTAATCCGCTTACATTATGCAGCATGTAATAATCAATGTAGTCCACACCGCAATTCTCCAGCTGTTGTTTGAAAATAGGTTCCAATTGTGATTCTTCAGTAATAATAAATAAAGGCAATTTTGTTGCAATTTTAAATGATTCACGTGGATATCTGTCCACAACACATTTCTTAAAAGCCTGTTCGCCAATTCCTTCATGATAGACAAATGCAGTATCAAAATGGTTAAATCCCGCATCCATATACGCATCCACCATTTTATTAACCTGTTCATAATCTATATTCGTAAAATCATTTTCATCCAATAGCGGGAGTCTCATCAATCCCATACCTAATTTAACCATAAAAACACATCCTTTTTTTACTTAGCTCCAATGACCTTATTAATATATGGAACTTTTTCCAATAAATACATAGTTATCATCGAACTTATGACAATCAAAATGAAAATTTCCATAAAGTTTGTATAAAACTCATGATATGGAAGAATCTGTGCATAAATACATAAAAACAAACCTTGAATCAAATAAATGCCATAACTGTATTTGGCAATGTCAAAAACGATTCTTCTGAATAATTTATCTAATCGACTGCTGAAATTTAAGTTAATATTTAATTTATGGAAATTCTTGAACAGCAGAAATATTCCTGCAACTTCCACCGATAAGAATATGGAATATCTGTTTACAGTGTGAAACTGGCTGGTTGTGGAATTCATTGTCACATTAACCATTGTTAAAGCGGCGGAAATTAAAATTAAAGCTATGGCAAAATACGGATTGTTAAGAAGTTCCCGTTCAGTGTGTCTTAGATAATATCCTAAAACGACAAGACCAATTGGGCTTGTGAAGTATGATAACTTAATCGGAAAATCGATATTGATAGTGAAATCAAATAAACATGTTATCAGCCAGAATACCAAAAAATATTCCGCTTCAGCCAAATCGGCATGCAGCAGCCATTTATTGAATATTGGCATGATTAGATAAGTGCCCAATATCATCCAAAAGAACCAATAAGATGTGAATCCCGATGTGGTGGCCATGAAAACCCCTCTCATGAATGAAAGAATCGAATTTATATCGAAATAGAATATAAATTTAAATCCGAAATAATAGGAGATTACGATTGCAATTATTCCGGCCACCAGTCCCCAAAAGATGAATGGCCCTACAATTCTTGGAATCCTCTTTCCTAAAAATTCCCTGATTGTCCAGACTCGGCCCAGGGACAGCGCTCCGGCCAGCATTAAAAATAAATCCACGCCAAACCTGAAGCAGTTTCCGGTAATCTGTGAAAAGATCCATCTTAAAGAGGGCATGACACTATATTCAGCCATCACATGCATTCTTGTAACCGCATAAACATGGACAACAATTACTGACAGTATTGCTGCCGCCCTTAGCGCATCCAAGTAAAAAATGCGTTTTGATTTTTCCACTGCCATACTGCTTATTTAACCCCACTGCCTATTTTCAGAACTGGAATTTTGCTCATAACATAAATCAAAGCCCAAGACATGCCAATGAGAATTACCGCGGAAATCGGGAAGTAAACAAAAATGTTCTTGTAACGCCACCCGTGCATAAATCCTTTTTCCGCCAAGTATAGCAGAAGGATATAATGGGAGAAATAAATTCCGAAACTGCATGAACTGAATGTCACTATGATTTTTCCGAGAGTCTGCTCTTTTAGAGGCTTTATCCTGTCTGAAATCATTTTGACATCAGCGTATTTGAATGCAATAAATATTCCCATGGTTTCCATTACAACGAATATATCAAACAGGTCAACCGGTGCCAAAGAGAATCCTCCCAGTCCCTTATAATAAATCTTTAAGAAATGACCAGTAATTCCAATAATAAACATTAAAACTCCCAGGAAAAACATTTTATTGTTTGAAAGCTTGAATTCATGATTATGAATGTATGAACCTAAGATAAAGTAACCCAATACCGGGAAAAAGTTGAATATGACCCTGAAGTCATGTTTTATGTGTTGGTCATTGAAAAAACCTACAGCAACAAGCAATGACAATATGATAGTAATTATAATCAAATATCTTGAACCGAAATCCCCATATTCTCTGATGAAACTGCTTAAGACAGGAATCAATAAATAAACACCAATTAATGACCATATAAACCAGAACAATTCACATAGAGGATGGATTCCGAATGTTATTTCATATGCATATTGCAATGTGAATTGATAATGCCATATTAAAACCCCTAAAATCATATAAACAATAATCCAAAAGGCAAAAGGTAAGAAAACACGCTTAAATCTCTTTTCTAAAAATTGTTTAATATCATGTTTTCTTGTCAGGAGCAATGCTCCGCTTACAGTAAAAAACAAGGGGACGCCTATTCTTGTTAAAGAAAAAACAACCGAACCAACCTGCCAACTTTGAAAATCATGTGAAAACATGCGTATCAAATGACCCAAAACTACTAAAATAATGGCTAAAGACCTCACTTCATCTAAATATAAAATACGATTAGGGGAAATTTTCATAAATAAATATTTAAATTAAGTTCGTAATAAGTATTTTTATGACTAAAACACGGTGCTCATGGGCAGGACCCGAAGAAATATACATCAGATATCATGATGAGGAATGGGGAATTCCAACCCATGATGATAAAGAGCTATTTGAAATGCTGGTGTTGGAATCATTTCAGGCAGGGCTGTCATGGATTACAATTCTTAAAAAGCGCGACAACTTTAAAGAGGCCTTTGATGATTTTGACATTGAAAAGGTGGCCAGTTATGATGAAAATAAAATCGAGGACCTCCGTTCAAATAAAGGGATAATTCGCCACAAAGGAAAAATCGCCTCAGCAGTAAACAATGCTAAAATTTTTATCGAAATACAGAAAGAGTTCGGAAGCTTTGATTCATATATCTGGAGTTTTACTGATGGTGAAATCATAAAAGGAGAGTATTTAACTGAATCCGATTTATCAAAAAGCATTTCGAATGATTTGAAAAAACGAGGCATGAAGTTTGTCGGCCCGACAATAATCTATTCCTATTTGGAGTCAATCGGCATTATCGATAACCATCAGGAGAACTGTTTTAGATATTAACTATTCTTCCAGCAATATTATATTTTTAGGGTCTATTCTCAAATACTTGGGAATCACGAATTCATGTTCACGCATCTGCTTTTCACATTTCCACCACAAGCCATTGGCTAATGTTATCTCCCATTCAAAAGGCATTTCCAACAATGCTGCATTTTCCGTGTCAAATGCATTAACATCATCTTTCTGGGCAGGATGAAAATCATGCGCCCTTATGCCGATATGTGTGATATTCGGTGAAATCTTTTCAGATGTCTCCAATTCAAGTCCCCACTTTAAAGATTTGATATGATAATCGTCTATAACTTCAATTTCAGAAATATTTTTACATCCTGTAAGTCTTGCAACCTCGACTTTTTTCGGATTCTCGAACACCTCATGAGTGTGGCCCTTTGCTATAATCTTGCCCTCATCCAGTATAATCAGTTCATCGCAAAACTGGAATGCCTCATCACGGTCATGAGTAACAAGAACTGAAAACCCGTCGAAATCCTTCAGTGAATTTACAAGTTCAATACGTAACTGCTCTTTTAGATAGGTATCCATAGCACTGAAAGGCTCATCCAATAATATGACATCAGGCCCATAAGCCAATATGCGGGCTAAAGCCACCCTTTGCTGCTGGCCTCCAGACAACTGTCGAGGATATCTCTTTTCAAGACCTTCCAAGTGAAAGCGCCTGATCATGTCAGACACTTCTTTAGGGTCATGATTTTTAGGCAAACCAACGGCAATGTTTTCTTCAACTGTCATGTTTGGGAATAATGCGTAATTTTGAAATAAGTAACCCACATTTCTTTTTTGAGGTTTTAAATTAATTCTTTTATCGGAATCAAAATAAACTGTTTCTTCGTCTGCGGTTAAGCTTACAACCCCTTTATCAGGATTTATAATGCCTGCAATTGATTTCAGAGTCATGCTTTTTCCACAACCTGAAGGTCCAAGAATGCCCAGACATCCTTTTTTCAATTCAAAATCAACTTCCAAGTCGAATTCCTTAAGTTTCTTTTGAATGTTTACCTTTAACAATTTATTTTTCATAATCCCCCTCTAGAAAAGAAAATCATCTCCATTGTTTCTCCTTACGTATAGTAAAGTAATCCATAATAAAAATAGCTATAAACGATATGAAAATAATTACTATTACATAATTAAAAGCTTCTCCCATATTTCCAGCTGCCACTTCCGAATAAACAGCCATAGGGAGAGTTCTAGTTTGTCCGGCAATATTTCCCGCAAGCATTGCGGTAGCGCCGAACTCGCCTAAACCACGGGCATATGCAAGAATTCCTCCACTGACAATCCCTGGCAGGGCATTTGCAAATAAAACTTTCCAGAAAATTTTCCATTCGGACATGCCTAAAGTACGGCCGGCATCCAATAAGTTTGAATCAACCTGCTCGAATGCTCCTCGAGCGGAACGATACATTAAAGGAAAAGACATGACCACCGCTGCAATGACGGTTGCGGGCCATGAAAAAACTATCTTCAAAGCAAAAAAATCTAAAAAAAACTTACCGATAGGTCCCCTGACACCAAAAATATACAACAGGAAGAACCCTACTACAGTAGGGGGCAATACAATCGGCAATGTGAAAATGCCGTCGAGCACTATCTTTGTTGTGTCATTTTTGATTTTGACAATACCCCATGCAACAATCAAGCCTATAAAAAATGTTATAAGGATTGATAAACTTGCAGTTTTCATTGAAATGAAAATAGGGGACCAATCAGTCATGTCTTTATCACCTATAATATTTTTGTGACTAATGCATATTAAACCTATTCATGAATAGTGAATCCATAGTCAACAAATACATCTTTAGCTTCTTGTGTTTGTAAGAAGTCTAAGAATGCTTGTGTAGCTTCTGAATCAGTTGAGTTTTTGAGTGCGGCTACCGGATAGATGACTGGAGTTTTTAAAGCATCTTCAGGAGCTTCGCAAATCACTTTAACATCTTCAGTGGATTTTGCATCAGTAGCATATACAATACCGCAATCAGCAGATCCTTGAGCTACTTGATTTAATACAGCAGTTACATCAGTACCTAATGATAATTTAGATTCAACATCATCCCAGATACCAGTGTTGTTTAATACTTCTTGAGCATATTGTCCTGCAGGTACTGATTCAGGATCACCAATGGCAATGTTACCTTCCACATCTTTTAAATCTTCAAATGAAGAGATATTGGAATCAGAGTCTGCCGGCACGATTAAAACAACTTTGTTTTCCAAGAATTGAAGATTGGTTTCATTATCAATTAAATCTTCTTCAACTAAGGCATTCATCTGTTTATTAGCAGCAGACATGAATACATCCGCTTCTAAACCATTTTCAATTTGAGTCTGCAAATCCCCACTTGAAGCATAGGTTGCGGTTACTTTTACACCAGGATACTTTTCTTCAAACATAGGGATTAACTTATCATCAAAAGCATTTTTTAAACTTGCTGCAGCAGCCAAATTAACTTCTTGTCCATCCAAATCCGCATTGGCACTGTCTCCTCCGAGAAAATCAAACCATCCTGCAGAACATGAACCTACGCTAACTACAACTACTGCCACCAAAATAGCAACAAATAATAATTTTTTCATAGATTTCATAATTAATCTTCCTTTTGAATAATTTTTAAATCGATGTGAATATCAATTCACATATATAATATTCAAATAAATCTATATAAAAGTTTTGTTATGAACGAAAGACACAAAAAATGTTCATGATTAAAAAAAGGAATTATGGTGAATTTCATATCATCAAATATAAGAGATTACTATAGAACTTTAAATAGGAATTAAACTATAAAATCTAATAGAGGTATAAAAAATGTCAAATATAGAAAAAATAGATGAAATCTTAACCAAATCAGAAGAGTTTTACCTTGCAACTGTAGACGGAGACAGACCTAAAGTCAGACCATTAGGCTTCCACCTATTATTTGATGGCAAAATCTACTTTGGAGTGGGAACCCATAAAGATGTCTACAAACAAATGGAAGCTAATCCAAATGTGGAAATTGCAGCATGGGATGGAGAACATTTCTTAAGATACTACGGAATAGCTGATTTGACCAAAAATGAAACAGTAGTTGAAAAAGCATTTGAACTCATGCCTGAAATAGCTGAAGCATACAAAGCCAACAACTGGGAAATGGGAGTGTTTTTCCTTAACGATGCAACAGCTGAAATCAGAAACATGTTTGCAATTGAAGAGTCTTACGAATTCAAATATTAAGGGAAAAATTTCCCTTAATCACAAATTTCATTAACAATAGCAAGAGCATTCAAAGTTCTTGGAAAACCAATATACGGCAACATGACTGTTATTGCTGAAACTAATTTTTCCTTATCGTTACCAACACTTAAATTACCCTGAGTATGGCCTCTTAACTGATTTTCACAACCGCCCAATGTTGCAATGAAAGTGAATGTTATTAACTCCCTTTGTTGGTCGTTTAAGCCATCACGGGTGTAAAAGTCACCGAAGCAGTACCCTTCAAGAAATGTGTTGAAGTGCTGCTGACCCTCAGGGGCATTGTCGTTCATTGCCTGAATCATTTCAACACCAAAATACCTGTCTTGGATTTCACGGCCTTTCTGATGCCTGTCTTCAGCGGTTGTGTTTGACCTGTTTTCCAAAGGCATTTCAATTCCCTTTTTGTCAAACACCTTTATTACAACTCCGAAAAAATTGTGGGCGCATCCAAAACCGACATACGCAACGGACTGATAAAGAAGTTCCTTAACTTCACATGGAGTTATATATTTATCCAAAGCTGAAATCAGAATCTTTTTAAAAGCTTTTGGAGATTGGCATGCAATTAATGAAGCCAATGTGACAAGGACAGTGTCCTTTTCATTTAAAGTAGAATACTCAAAGACCTCTCCATAGGCAAAATTTTCAAAAATCTCATGAAATTCAGGGTCGTTTTTCTCAATTTTTTCAAAATTAGCGAATAATTCCTTCATGGAACTACTTTAAAAAAGAAAGTTAATAATATTTTCTAATTTCTTAGGGAATACAAGCATATCGGCAAAGCGAACAATGTGATTACTGATGAAATTAGATACAAGGGAGCGTAACCCGTACCTGCAGAGACAAAACAGCCCAATAATGCCGGCCCGAATCCCATTGTCGCATCACAAAATATGAAAAACGTTGACAAGGCATAGGAACGGCGATGTTCAGGAGTGTTTCTTGTAATGATTGCAGTGCATGCAGAATTCAGAGTTCCGAATCCCAACGCCGCACAAACCGCACAGAGTATAACAGTGATGTTTGACGGTGCAACCGCAATTAGGAACAGCCCTAGTGATTGGGCGATAATTCCCACAACACAAACAATCTTATCTCCGCCGTTATCCTGAATTCTGCCGGCCAATGGCCTTGTTATAACCAGGCAAATCGAATATATAATGAAAAACCATGAAAATACTGCTGTCAGATTAACTTCAACTGCATATAACCTATAAAATGATAATATTGATACATAACCCAAGCTTGTAAGGGCTGTGAAAAATGAAACCGGAACCGCTCCGTATTCAATAACCTTTTCAAGGCCGGAATATGTTCTATCATCAGCGGTCTTTTCTTTTGTATCGTATTTGTCAATGTCCAATAAAAGAATGAATATTAATGCCAATGCTGAAAAGACACTGGCCGCTATAAAACATCCTGTAGAACCTGAAATGTCATATAGAAAACCGCCAATGAACGGTCCGAGACCTACGGCTATTGTAGTCCCAAGCATAAAGTACCCGAATGCTTCTGAAAAACGTTTTTTGGGTAAAACTGCTGTTGCTATTGTTACAATTGCATTGGCAGATGCTCCAAAACCGATTCCATGAATAAATCTGACAATAATCAGCAATGTGACATTATCCTCTATAAAATACAGCAGACATGCTAGAAAATGAATGCTCATGAAGACTAGAGCTATTTTTCTCCAGCCAATTCTCTCTAATGCATCACCGGAGTAGATCCTTGAGCATAAACCTCCAAAAACATATATCCCTGAAACCAAACCCGCAACAGTTGCGGTCGAACCCATTGCGGTTGCATACTCAGTTACTGTTGACATTAATGCATACATTACAAGAGCTGTGAAGAGTAACGATGCGAATATCAAGAAAAATGATTTTGTAAAAATTTTTTCGGATTCAGTGGCTGTCATTAATGAAAACTATGTTATTTATTATTAATAAAATTTTTAAAAATGAGGATTTGCGAAAACCGTCTCTAAAATTAAAAAAAAAGAAGGGATTTGATTAATTGAGCATGCAGTCCCTATCATGCCTCTAAATCAATCTCCTTTATTCCAGTTTACTGCACCGTAAACAACACATAAAAGTGTGGATAAGATAATTCCCAGATATACTCCCCAAATCATTGGGTCTTCAATTCCTAAAATCATCTTGCATCACTTCCTTTTTTGCCTATGTTTGAAAAGGCTTTATCAACAACATCCTGAGCCGGAGGTTTGGTAAGCAAACTCACGACAATGGTAAATACTGCAGATACAGGCACAGCTATTAACATTACGTCAATGAAAGGCCATGGCGCTGCAGACAATAATGTGTCCACTCCAAATATGAATTTGCATAATCCGAGTCCTGTTGCTGTTTTTGCAAATACAAACACCATCCAGAATATGCTCACTAATGTTCCGGACAATATTCCTGCAATGGCTCCGAGTCTTGTGATTCCTTTCCAGTAAAGTGCTCCTAAAAATACCGGCAGGAATGCTGCTGCGCAGATTTCAAAGAACAGACTTGTTCCAAGAGCGACTACACTTCCAGGAAGTGAGAACGCCATGACTAATGCCAGAATAATGGCTATTAGTATACCTACTCTTGAAATGCTTACTTGGTCTAATTTTTGTTTGGATTTTTCTCTTATGGTTCCATAAATATCCACACCGAATGCAGTCCCCTGGGTGTGCAGTTGTGAAGATATTGTTGACATTGCGGCCGCAATCAAGGATAAAAGGAATATGTATACAAACCATTCAGGCAGCGCCATTGTAATGAATGTTGGAATAATCTTATCGATGTTTCCTCCGACCACATCAACGGCTATTTTGCCCAATTTGTCGAAGAAGTATACGTTTGAAAGTGATCCTACTATATAAGCGGTTGTCGGCATTATTGCTATGAATATTCCCCCGATGAGAACTGACCTGTTCAGTTCCTTATCGGATTTTACTGTCATGAATCTTACGATTAATGAAGGCTGTGCGAGCACCCCGATTCCTACACCGATTAAAGTGGATGATACAAGTGACCACCAGAACGGTGTTCCGAACGTTGGGAACGATGTCCATCCCGTACCACCGGTGGCGGTGGCTTCCGCAGGATATAAGCTAACCATATTTGTTAAAGCTGTGTTTGCAGTGTCCACTCCTCCAAGCAACCAATATACAAATACAAGCAGGAATATCATTGCGACAACCATGATTGTTCCCTGCAATGCATCTGTATACATTACGCCACGGATTCCGCCGAACAATACATAAAATGTAATAATAATTGACAATATTAAAAGAGCAATGCTGAAATCAATCAATAATGATGATTCCAAAAATCTTGCAGCTCCGATTAATACTACAGCCGCATATAGTGGCATTGCACAGAAAATTATCAATCCTGAAACATAATGGATGAATTTGGAATCGAAACGTTTTCCTAAGAATTCAGGAAATGTTAGAGATCCTAATGCATGCCCCATACGTCGGGTTCTTTTTCCTAAAAATACAAATGCGATAAATACGCCGATAATAATATTCAAGAATGCAAGCCATAATACGCTCATTCCATATTGACCTGCAACTCCCCCAAAACCGACAATAGCTGCTGTCGAAATAAATGTTGCCCCATAACTCATTGCCATGATGAATGGGTGTGTGTCTTTTCCAGCAATCATAAAGTCTTCAGAGGAATTGGTTTTTTTATAAGCGTAATATCCTACAAAAACAAGCGCGAATATGTACACTATGAATATTATTGCTAAAATCATTACGTCCATAAATAATTACCTCTACCCAAAAATATTAACATTAGTAATATTACATTTATAATTATTTAAAATGAGAATATTTAAACATTACTATTATATACATTGATGTACAGATATGTACATCATTTGGCAATTACGATAATCAGATAATCCTGAAAAAAATTAAACAACATAACAAAGTTTAATAATCAACCAATGTAAAAATTAAACATATTGAAAAAAAAAATTGTTAAGATAGGGATACTATGTTTTGGAATGAAAAAGCAGAATGTATGAACAAAGAAGAAAAAGAAAAAATACAGCTAGAAAGACTACAAAAGACTGTAAAACTCGCATATGAGAATGTAGAGTTTTATAAAAAACGATTTGACGAAGCAGGTTTGAAACCGGAAGACATTAAAACATTAAAAGACATTGAAAAAATTCCATTTACAACAAAAAGCGACCTCAGAGAAGCATATCCTTTAGGACTTCTTGCAGTTCCGCGTGAAGAAATTGTGGAAGTGCACGCATCTTCAGGAACAACAGGAAAACCGACCGTAACCGCATACACCCAAAACGACCTTGACATTTGGGGAGAATGCATAGCACGTGGACTTAAAATGGCAGGTGCTGAAAAAGACTACATTATCCAAAATGCATACGGATACGGCCTGTTCACAGGAGGATTCGGTATCCACCACGGAGGAAACAAGATGGGTGCAATCACCATCCCCATCTCAGCAGGCAACACCAAAAGACAACTTGACACAATGGTCGATTTTCAAAGTGATATCCTGACATGTACTCCCTCTTATGCAATGTACCTTGGAGAATCAAGGGAAAAAGCCGGAATTCCATTAGAAGACATTAATTTAAAGGCAGGAATTCACGGAGCTGAAATGTGGACCGACGAGATGAGAAAAAGAATTGAAGCATCCCTCGGAATGAAAACATATAACATTTACGGCTTAACAGAAGTAATGGGGCCTGGTGTAGCACAGGAATGCGGTGAACAAAACGGAATGCACATTCAAGATGACTTATTCTATCCGGAAATTATTAATTCAGAAACTGGTGAAACCCTGGATTACGGTGAGAAAGGAGAGCTCGTATTGACATCCTTAACAAAAACAGGAATGCCAATTTTAAGATTCAGAACCAAAGATTTGACATCACTTATTTCTGAAAAATGCGAATGCGGAAGAACAACAGTCAGAATGACAAGAATCACCGGCAGAAGTGACGACATGCTAAAAATCAAAGGAGTCATGGTGTTCCCTTCCCAAATTGAAAAAGCATTGCTTAAAGTCAGCGGCATTAGCCCTAACTACATGATTCATGTAACAAGACCTGACATTTTAGATGAAGTGGAAGTTAAGGTAGAAGCCACCAAAGAACTGTTCTCCGATGAAATGAAAGAGATGGAAAGAGTTGAAAAACAAATCCAAGCATCTATCAGATCAGAAACCGGAATTAGAGTAGATGTAAGTATTGTTGAACCGGAATCACTTCCAAGAAGTGAAGGTAAAGCTGTTCGTGTAATTGATGAAAGGAATTTTGAGTAGGTGAGAAAATGGCAGTTAAACAGATTTCAATTTTTGTTGAAAACAAAGAAGGAAGAATTAAAAAAGCAATTGATACTCTAGCAAAAGAAAACATTAACATTCGTGCTTTATCAATTGCAGACACTACAAAATACGGAATTTTAAGGTTGATTGTTTCTGACAACGAAAAAGCAATTGAAGCCCTTGAAAAAGATGGTTTTATTGTCAAAGAAAATGAAGTGCTTCTTTTAACAGTGCCTGACAGACCTAATGGACTGAACTCAACATTAGCAGTGTTTGATGAAAAAGGAATTAATTTGGAATATTTATATGCTTTTGTAAGCAGCAAAACAGACGAAGCTATTGTTGTAATGAGATTGGAAAATATGGAAAAGGCTGTTGAAGCATTAGAAGCTAAAAACATTAAAATTTTAGAAACAGAAGATATCAAAGATTTATAGAAAAGATTAACTTCTTTTCTAAACTTATTTTTTTAACAGATTTTTAAAAATAGTAAAAAAAGAAAAATAGCTAGAATTCTTTTAGTAGATTAGCTATATCCTCTTTTGAGTAACCTAAACGTACGAAAAGACTTTTCAATGGTTCATTTTCAGGAATTTTACCCAGTTCTCTCCAGCTTTTGAAGTCATTAGTCAAAATACCATTGATTAAAAGCTGAATTGTGATTAAATCATCACTTTTAATAGCGATGAAAGCATCTTCATCTTTGAAGATATTTTCTGGATCAATCAAGGTTACTTTCCCATTCTTATCTTTTTTTACAATAGCATTGTCAATTTTGTAAGCCATAATACCACAACTTCTAATTAATTAATAATATTGATACAAATACTATATAAAATTTAACCTTTGATGGATTTATAACCACTTTCAATTGCCTTTAAATTCATTTCATGGAATTTAGGTTTTAGATTATTTTTCATTGCTTCAATAACAGATTCCTTTGTAAGCGGGAATTTCTCATCAGCAGTAACTGCCCCTAAAAGAACCATGTTTAAAGATAAAACGCTTCCGGCATCAATGGCCAATTGTGTTCCGTCAATTGGAAGCACATGCTTAAAATTTTCCTTCAAGATTTTTGTTATGCCGTCAACATTCGGATATGGCTTATCTGTTGAAGACGGAATAATCGGATGGGTGTTGTAAACAATTTTAGTTTCCTCGTTTACTTTATCAAGCCCTCTTATTGTTTCGACAGGTTCAAAAGAAAGCAACATGTCCGCACCATGATTCGGAATAATGGAAGAGTTGAAACCTCCAATTTTTAATTCTGTAGAAACGGATCCACCTCTTTGAGACATTCCATGAATTTCACTCATCACTACGTCCAGACCCTGATTCATTGCAGCTTCACCAATTATAGTGGAGGTTTTAATGATTCCTTGTCCTCCTACACCACAAATATAAATACAATAATGATTATCCATATTATCACCTACCCGCTTCCAGTGCACCATATTTGCAGACCTGAATACAAACGTTGCATCCGTCACATTGTGCTTTATCTATTGTAATTTTTCCATTGACTTTTGAAATGGCAGGACAAGCCAATTCGCTTACGCATTTGTCACAGTTGTTACAGTTCTTTTCAACTAGCTGTACTGGAGGTTTTTTAGTCAATCCTTTGATTAATGTACATGGAGCTTTAGATATAATGACTGCAGTGTCGTTTCTTTCAAAAGCTTCTTTATAAGTTTTGACAACCTGATCCAAGTTGAACGGATTGATTACGCGTACATAATCACATCCGCAAGCCATAGCAAGTTTACGGATTGAAACTTCAGGCGCCTCATCACCCATTCCGTCAATTGGAATTCCCGGATTAGGCTGACCGCCTGTCATTGCAGTAATCCTGTTATCAAGAACTGTCAGAACAAAATTATGCTTATTGTGAACCGCATTGATTAACGGTGAAACGCCACTATGGAAAAATGTGGAATCGCCAATGAAGCTTGCTACCTTCTGGTCGGTTGAAACTGAAAATCCACAACCGTCACCTACGCTTGAACCCATTGACAGTAAGTAATCGGCTGCATTATACGGAGGATTGATACCTAATGTGTAACATCCGATATCGGATGCGAAAATTACATCCTCAGGTTTTAAACCTAACTCCTCAATCGCCAGATTTATTCCATAATACATCGCCCTGTGAGGACATCCCGCACACAGGACAGGTGCGCGTGAAGGCAAATCCACCTCAAGCTTATTCAAACTTGAAGAATAGGCAGTTTCACTGTCCTGTTTAAAGTTGAATGTCTTATTCAAACCATCGCCAACAACATCTGAGTTGAACTCATGGTATAATGGGAACGTGCCGTCCAGCTTACCATGTACTGTCACATTCAACTTTTCAGCCCCTATAGCGGCTAAAGTGTCTCTTTCAATAATTGGATCAACTTCTTCAACAATGAACACTTCATCAACGCCCTCCAAAAATTCACAGACTTTTTTGCGAGGGAACGGATATGAAAACCCTAATTTTAAGATGTTAATGTCAAGATTGTTGAATTTGCAGACATCATAAGCGTAATTAAATGCACTGCTTGAAGCAATTATTGCATATTTTTTATTATCTGAAAGATTAATTTCCCTATTGAGTTCTGTTTTATCGCTTAATTCTTCAATTTTTCTGATTTTATCCCATAGCCTGATATGCATATCCCCTGCAAATGCCGGAACAGGAACATATTTTGATGGGTCTTTATTGAAGTGACCTCTTTTCCAATGATTATCATTATTTGATGAGTTATCCCTAATGTCTCCAAATTCCACAACACCTCTCATATGGGACACGCGAGTTGTGGTTCTGACAATGACCGGCAGACCAAATTGCTCTGACAAATCAAATGCATATCTAACCATGTCTTTAACTTCCTGACAATTAGACGGTTCTAAAATAGGTACATTGGCTATTCTTGCATAGTTACGTGTGTCCTGTTCGTTTTGAGATGAAAAGAGTGAAGGGTCATCAGCAGATAAAATAACCATTCCACCAGTTACTCCTGAGTATGCTGTGGTCATAAATGAGTCTGCTGCAACATTCATTCCCACATGCTTCATGAATGTGAATGACCTCAAGCCTGAAGCGGCCGCAGTGGCTGCAACCTCCATGGCAACTTTTTCATTAGTGGAAAATTCAAAATAAATATTAGCATCTTTAGCCAATACAGATAACACATTTCCAATTTCTGATGAAGGAGTTCCTGGATAAGTGGCTGCAATAGAAACGCCTGCCTCTATCACTCCTCTAACAGCAGCCTCATTACCTAGTAGAAATTGCTTCTCACCAGATACTCCTGTAACTAATTCTTTTAAATTCATTATTTTTTCCTCAAAAATATCATTTTTAACTATATAATGTATACTACTTCAAAGTATAAATATTATATTCCCCGAAAATTAAATCACAATTTTATAAATTGAAAGAATGCTCTGACCTCCATTATGTCGGAAAGGTTCAATATTTGCTTTGCAAAGCTATGATTGGAGCATTCAAGAAATTTTGTCCGGTTTCCTCAATCAGGCTTTTGTCTTAATCAAATCCAGTTATTTTTTAACTTTAGCTGTTTTTTTAACAGTTAATTTGCCATATTTTGCTAGATATTTGACTTTTTTACCTACTTTGAGTTTTTTAAGGATGCTTTTTTTGATTGTGACTTTTGCAATGCCTTTTGAATTGGTTTTTGCACGGTATGTTTTGCCATTGAATTTGAAAGTGATTTTTTTGCCGTGAATTAATGTTTTGCCTTTTGTCAATTTTGCAGTTAAAACAAGTTTTTTGGCTGATTTTTTGACATTGACTGTTTTTAAAGTCAGTTTCAAATAATTGAATACGCATTTGGAAGCGGTTCCGCCATAAATATCCCTGCCTGCAGTGGAGGCTTTATTATTTGTAAAAGTGCATCTTACCGCTTTAGCACAATGGGTTTTGTCAGAACTGGATGTTCTGAATCCATATATCGCACCGCCTTTACTTGCACTATTCTTTGTAAAGGAGGATCCTTGAATTAAATTATCATAATATCTGATTTCTGAAACCCACTTGCCATTGCTATCGTAATGTCCTGAAGAATCATGGCATCTGAAATAGACCGCACCGCCATACACCGGAGCCTGATTGCCTGTAAATTTGGAATTTTTAATATACAAATTCTTATTAGCGAAAACCGCTCCTCCTTTTTCACCGGCAGTGTTGGAAGTGAATGTGGATGAGGCGATATCAATATTTGAAAAAGCATAGATTGCTCCTCCGCCACGGCCTTTTGCAACATTGTTTTTAAAAACGCAATTATTCACTTTGTCCATTAGAAAACTAAAGCTTGAATTCAAAGTGATTGGAGTTATATAATCTGATTCTTCATCAATATTTCTGTCAGGAAAGAGATTATTGAAAAATGATGTGGATTTTGCAAAGGATAGTGAGAATATGGCTCCTCCGTCTCCACCGGCAGTATTTTTATTGAAATTGGAATTTTTACAGTCCATATATCCCAGGGAGTTAATTGCTCCTCCGCAGTAACGTGCATTGTTATTTGTAAAAGTACATTTGTCTATTGTTAAATTTGCGAAATTAAGTATTGCTCCACCATAATAATTAGTGTATCCGTTTACAAAGTTAATATTTTTTAATGTGACCTTATTGTTTTCTTTTAAACCGAACAATATCATGAAAATTCTGGATTGGGATTTGCCGTCCAATGTGTGCCCGTTACCATCGATGGTTAAATCTTTAGAAATGACGATTCCGCTTTTGAGAAATTCACCATCATATGAGTAATCTCGATCTAGAGTAATTGTTGAACCTTCTGACGCATTAATGATTTTCAATTGAAGGTCGCTGAACGTTCCATCTTCCAGATCGGCACCAAGTTCTTGCGAACTTTCATCAGCCCCAATCATTTGAATTTCATCACTGGTGGCTAATGTATCATTTACATCACCTGCACTGACGCAGGCGACACTAAACAAAAAGACCATCATAAGTATCAATATCTTTAACTTCATAAAAATTACACCCTTTTCCTAACTATTAATTATTTATTTAATAGTATAAAATAATTCCTCTAAAAAAATGAACATTTTATATATTACACAAATATTTAATACAATAAAGAATATAAACATTATAAGATTAACTTAAAAAAAATGAAATGAGGTATTAGATGGGAGAGCGAAATTACGGCAATGTTGTGGAAATTATCAAAAAAGATTTCAAATCGGCATTTTCAAATCCAATAGTCACTATTGTTCTAATAGGGATAATTATTTTACCTTCCCTTTATGCTCTTTTGAACATTCAGGCATGTTGGGACCCTTATGGAAATACCGGTGAGGTCCAATTTGCGATTGCGAACCTGGACAACGGTTCTTCATTTGAAGGTACAAACATAAATGTTGGAAATGAACTGGTTAAGGATTTGAAAAAGAATGACAAATTTAATTGGACTTTTGTAACTGAAGATGAACTGCGGGATGGAGTTTATAAGGGAGATTATTACGCGGGAATCATAATACCCAAAAACCTGAGTGAAAACATTATTTCCATAACAACAGATGACCCTCAGCAAGCGGAACTGGAATATGTTGTCAATGTGAAATCAAATCCTGTAGCTACCAAATTAACTGATTCCGGTGCTAATGCCGTTTACAATTCATTGAATGCAAAAATAATTGAAATCATTAACCTTGCCGCTTACGGCAAACTTGGAGAATTACAGGAAGGTCTTGCTTCAGGAGCCAGCCAATTAGCAAGCGGAGGCGCACAACTTCAAAATGGAGCCAATCAGGTATCCTCCGGTGCATCACAGGTGTCTTCCGGAGTGGATGAAGTAGAAAACGGTGCCGGCCAGGTTAAAGACGGAGCAAGCCAAGTTCAATCAGGAGTATCCAGTGTAAATGATGGTGCAAACCAAGTTAAACAAGGTTCATCTGCTGTTAAACAAGGTGCCAGTCAAGTAGAACAGGGATCTGAAGAAATTCAATCCGCAATCGACCCGTCCCTAATACCTGAAGGTCCTATAAAAGAGTATGTTGACGGCAACATTAAACTTGCAAATGGTAGTGGTGAAGTGGCCAAAGGCGCCAGTCAGTTGGCTGACGGTTCTGTTTCATTAGCGGAAGGTTCCTCAAAATTGGCTAGCGGCTCAGGCGAAGTGGCAAATGGTGCCAGTCAGTTGGCTGACGGTTCAGTCGAACTGGCTGAAGGATCACTGACTCTTGCAGCGGGAGCGGAACTGCTTGGAAATTCAGCTGCGCAGGCTTTATTCACTGCAGCAGGTTCACTTGGTGCATCCGCCAATGCCCTTGGAGAAATCACAGGCATTAATGAAACAATCCTTGGAGATTATTTCTATTCCCCTGTCAAACTGGACAGACATGAAATATTCCCTGTTCCTGATTACGGATCCAACGTGTCTCCGTTTTACATCGTGCTATCCATGTGGGTTGGTGCATTGATTACATGCGCAATGTTAAAGCCGGGAGTTGCAAAAGGAACCAAATACTCACCTCTTGAAATGTATTTCGGAAAATTAATCCTGTTCGTAATATTGAGTATTTTACAGGCATGTGTGACTCTTATTGGAGCATTTATTTTAGGAATATACGTCGCTAATGTGCCATTGTTTATTTTCTCAGCGCTTCTGGTATCGTCAGTGTTTATGGTTCTAGTTTATTCATTTGTTTCAGCATTAGGCGATGTTGGAAAAGCGGTAGCCATTGTGCTTTTAGTTATACAGATATCAGGTACCGGCGGTGTTTATCCTGTTCAGATTATGACAAACTTTTTCCAGGTAATGAATCCTTATCTGCCAATGACATATGCAATCACATTAATACGTGAAGCACAATTAGGTCTGGTGTGGTCTAATTACTTGCCTGCACTAGCTATTCTTTTAGGAATAGGAATCATAAGTGTTGCTGTTTTATTGGTTGTAAAAGAAAAAGCAGATCCTGCAGCACATTACTTTGAAAAACGTTTAGAAGATAGTGGACTCTTTTAGAAGTTGTTTTTTCAACTTCTTTTTCTTTTTTTATAAAAAATAGTTAAAAAAAATAGGATTATGGGAAAAGATTCAATCCCATAGCTTCAATCATTGATTGGAAACCTAAAATAATAATAGCCACCCCACCGAAAATTTCAATATAATCCGCATATTTGATAGCCATTTTGGTTCCGTATGTTCCAAGCAACAGCCAAATGACAACAGCAACTAAACTCAAAGCTCCTAAAATAAATGGGTCAACATGTGCAACCGCACCTTGTGAAGCTAAAATCAAGTTTTCTATGTTTCCAAAAATAAGCAAACCAGTGAACGGAGCGTAATCACTTAAGTTAACCATTTTTCTCACCCATTTTATTTGATTTGATATTTTGGATAGCATCATGAATCGCTTGGATACCTAATATGACTATCGCAAGGCCTCCAATGAATGTGATGTAGCTTGAATATTCGATTGCCACTTCTGTAGCGACAGTTCCAATAACCAACCAGATAATTACTGCGATTATACTTAATCCACCCAATATCTTAGGGTTAACTCCTTGAACAACACCTTGAGATGCCAGAATCAAGTTTTCAATATTTCCAAAAATTATCAAGCCTATGAAAGGCAAATACATCTCTAACAAATTATCACCAATTATAATTTAAATTTTATATCATATAAAAGCAATGATTTTTCCAACCACAATAGTAAGTATAATAAGTTAGAAAGAGACAAATATTATATTATAATATTTTATAGGCTTATAACATCGGAGGGAAATGATGATTAAAGTTTACGTTTCTAGATTTAATAGGGAGACAGATGAAGAACCTCACCTCGAGTGTTACGAAATTGAAAAAACTCCTCATATGAAAGTTCTAGATGCATTACAGGCTATTAATGATAAATATGATGCTGACATTAGCTTTAGAAGCTCCTGCAGAGCAGGCCAATGCGGGTCCTGCGGTATTCTATTTAAAGGAAACGGAGCACTGGCTTGTCAAAAAGAGATTGCGGACGGAGCGATTATCGAACCGCTCAAGTTTCCGGTAATCAAGGATTTGGTGGTTGATAAATCAAGCATTGAGGCTAAAGTTAAAGATTTGGAGCTATCTCTTCAATGCGACCACAAATGCAATGAACTCGATACCGGCATCACAAAGGAAGATTCAAAAGAAACCAAAAAGGTTAGAAGTTGTATCGAATGTTACTCATGTTATTCAACTTGTCCTGTGGTCAATATTGCAACCGAAGAATTCGGCGGCCCTTATCTCCTGAGATACATCAGGAAATTCGAAAGTGACCCTCGGGACAACTTTGACAGACTTAAAGAAGCCTTGGATGACGGACTATACAATTGTACCAGCTGCGGGAAATGTCTGGCAGTTTGTCCGAAAAATATCAACACATTCGGAGATGCAATTGAAAAAATGAGGGCAATTGCCGTTGCAAACGGTTCGGGACCTCTTCCGGAACATGTCGCGTTTAAAGAAAACATCTTAAAAAGCGGAAGGTCAGTGACAACCGACAAAACTCCATTTATAGAAGAAGCAAAAAACGAAACCGGTTCAAAAATAGCTTTCTTCACTGGATGCATGGTTGATTATAAATTCCCTGAAACAGGACATAAATTAGTCAAAATTCTCAAGGAAAACGGCATTGACATTGACGTGCCTGAAGGCCAGGTCTGCTGCGGATCACCTCTGTTAAGAACCGGACAAACCGACATAGTGCAGGACCTTGTCGATAAAAATAAAGAGGTCTTTAAAGATTACGATACCGTGATAACAATCTGTTCAGGCTGTGGGGCCACATTGAAGAATAACCACCCTCAGTTTGGCTCAGAATTACATGTCATGGACATCAGCGAGTTTCTTGTAGACAAACTTGACACTTCCAAACTAAAGGAAGTGGATATGAAAGTAACCTATCATGACCCATGTCACCTGGGAAGAGGGCAAGGAATAAAAGACCAGCCTAGAGAAATCATTGAAATGATTCCCGGCGTCGAACTTGAAGAGATGAAATACCCTTGCCAATGCTGCGGCGCAGGTGGTGGAATTAAATCCGGAAAACCTGAAATAGCGCTAGAACTGTCCAAATCAAAGGCTGAAATGATTAAGGACACAGGTGCTGAAGCCGTAGTTACTATTTGTCCATTCTGTGAACTGAACTTGCAGGATGGTCTGAATGCTATTGAATGTGGTGACGTTAAATCCATGCACATTCTTGAATTGTTGGATAAGGCTTATGAATGAATGAAATCGGAGTTGATTAAAATAGGGGATGCAGCTGTAAGTGAAGAAAAAGTGGTTGAAACAACCACTATGGCTTCAACTGAAAATAAGGAAGAAAGCAAATCCGAAAAAAAATCAACTTCAGCCAAAAAGGCAATTTCAACAAAGCAGGCAAGAGGAACCGGAAGGGTTAAGCTCGTAAGACAACAGGAGGAAAATGAAATAAACCTCTTCAAGGACAATATTTATATTGTCTTTGTGGAATGCGAAACCCCCGGAAATGTAGGTTTTCTTGCAAGAACGATGGCGAACTTCGGATTGAAAAACCTGGTTTTAATTAATCCGACAACATTGACAAATGAAGCATATTATCAGGCGACACATGGAAAATATATTGTAGAAAATGCAAAAATCTATCCGACATTGGACGATTTCTATCAGTCACAAAGGATTGACTTCAAGGTGGCTTCAACCGGAATGGCTGGGGGAAGTTACAATCTATCCAGAATCCCAATTAAGCCTGAAGAACTTGGAAAATCCATAAATGTCGAAAACAAGATAGCTATTCTATTCGGAAGAGAAGGTGACGGGCTGTCCAATAAGGAAATTGGTGAATGTGACATTTGCGTGTCAATTCCGACTGATCCGGCTTATCCGATAATGAATATCTCACATGCCGCCGCAATAATATTTTATGAACTATTCAAGAACAAGCATGACTTTGGAGTTGAAGGCCTGAGTGAAAGCAGCCCTTTGGAAAAGGAATATCTGCAGAAGGATATGGACTATCTGATTGATTGCCTGGATATTCCTGAGCATAAAAAGAAGAACGGTAAAAAAACATTCAACAACATAATCTCAAGAGCATTTATTACAGGAAGAGAGGCACATACCTTTAAGGGCATCCTAAGAAGGTTGAAAAACAAGATAGGTGAACAATGAGGAGAATAAGCTTTGCAGAGATAAGCATCTTTGTGGTTAACAGAATATTTAACTGGAGATTCTGGATTGCCGGATTGACCAAAAAATCAAAAGTGGCAAAAAAAGTAATCAACAAAATGCTTTTTGAAAAGGATGATGTTGTCATTATCCCAAACACCATCCCAATCAATAAAAAAATCGAAAGCGAGACCTCAGACTTTTTGCCGACAGATGTGATGAAGGAAGTTATAAAACAGTGCGACGACATTGTGATAATGAATACCTGTCTTTGCAGAACCTCAAATAATTGTGAGGATTATCCTCAGGATATAGGATGCATTTTCCTCGGACCTACAAGCAGAAAGATTCCAAGAACCATTGGCTATACTGCAACCGTTGAAGAGGCTTTAAACCATGTTGATAAAGCTGATGCCGCAGGATTAAGTCATCTTATCGGAAGAAATAAAATTGATTCCGTTTGGATGAATGTGAGGCCTGATGAAGGATTGTTGACAATTTGCCATTGCTGTCCATGCTGCTGTTTATGGAAAGTGATTCCGGAATTAGAAGATGAGATTGCAGATAAGGTTTCACGGCTGGATGGAGTGACAGTGAAGATAAATGAAGACAACTGTAAAAAATGCTTAAACTGCATTAGACAGGATTGTATGTTTGATGCAATCCATTTGGAAAACGATAGGATAGTTATTAATCAGGACGCATGCAGGGGATGTGGCCTATGTGCCAATGTCTGTAAATTTGATGCGATAACTGTTGATTATGATAATAGGTCTATTGATAGCGTTATCAATAGAGTTTATAATTTAATTGAAGAATAATTTTGTTTGTGTGAAAAAATGGCGATTTTAAGTGATAAAGATATAAAAAAATATTTGGATGAAGGAAAAATTGGAATTGAACCGATTTTAGATGAAAAACAGATTCAACCATCTTCCGTTGATATGAGATTGGGGGATGAGTTTAAAGTGTTTAAAGTGATTAGAAAACCATATATCGATCCAAAAGATGAAGAAGACCTCTCATCATATATGGAATCGACAGTCGTGCCTGATGGCGAAGCGTTTATTATCCATCCTAATGAATTTGCCCTTGCCACCACATTGGAATATGTTAAAGTACCTGACGACCTCGTTGCCAGAGTGGAAGGCCGTTCCAGCATGGGCAGATTAGGTGTTACAATGCACGTTACAGCAGGTTTCATTGACCCTGGTTTCGAAGGGAAAATCACATTGGAAATATCAAACATCGGCGCAATGCCCGTGGCTTTATATCCTGGTCAGAGAGTTTGCCAGATTGTATTTGAAACAATGACCACCCCTTCCGAATTGCCATACGGACACCCTGACAGAAACAGTAAATATATGGGTCAAACTCGCCCTGAAAGCAGCAGGGTTAAACTTGACTACGAATTAAAAAAAGATTAGGAGCTAATACTTATGAATCATGATAAAATGAGTAACATCAGTGCAAAAAGAGGATTTTTATGGCCTTCATTCGAAATATATTCAGGAGTATCCGGTTTTACCGATTATGGCCCACTTGGAGCAAGCCTTAAAAATAATATCATGCAGAAATGGAGGAAACAATACGTTTCAGGTGAAGGATTTTATGAAATAGAAGGTCCAACAGTAATGCCTAAGGAAGTCCTTAAGGCATCAGGACACGTCGACAACTTCACAGACCCAATGTGCAAATGTGAAAAATGCGGAGAAGTATTCAGAGCAGACCACATTATTGAAGATGCAATCGGTGAGGATGTGGAAAGTTTGGAAAACGAAGAACTTGACAGAATCGTGACTGACAACAACATTACATGTCCCGAATGCGGTGGAAAATTATCAAACATCTGGAACTATAATCTAATGTTTAAAACTGAAATCGGCGCTAAAGGTGATAAAGTAGGTTATATGAGGCCGGAAACCGCACAAGGAATCTTCATATTATTCAAACGTCTGGAAAGATTTTTCAGAGGAAAACTACCATTTGGAGCAGTGCAGCTTGGAAAAGCATACCGTAATGAAATTTCACCAAGGCAAGGCGTAATCAGGCTTAGAGAATTCACACAGGCAGAAGCGGAAATCTTTTTAAATCCGAAAGATAAGACCCATCCAAAATTTTCACAAATCGAAGATGTTGTTTTACGCTTGAATTCACAGGAAGTTCAGGAGAATGATTTGGAGCCTTTGGAAATAACCGCACGCGAAGCACTAGACAAAGGCATTGTAGCCAATGAAATGCTGATTTACCAATTATATCTGGCCCGCAAGTTCCTGACAGAAATTGGAATACCTGAGGATGTTTTAAGATTCAGACAGCACCTTGCAGGAGAAATGGCTCACTATGCGCTTGACTGTTGGGATGTTGAAGTTAAAACAGACAAATACGGTTGGGTTGAAATTATAGGAATTGCAGATAGGGGAGATTACGATTTAAGTTCACATTCCCAATACAGTAATGAGGAATTGAATGTGTTTGTAGAGTATGACGAACCTAAAAAAGTCAAAAGGACTGTCGTGAAACCTAACCTGTCCAAATTCGGACCTGTATTTAAGGGGGATTCCCCTAAAGTCAAACAGGCAATTGAAAATGCAGACATCAGTGACATTAGGGATGCGCTTGAAAAAGACGGCAAATACTGTGTTGAATTGGATAAGGTTTACGAAGTCACCGAAGATCTGCTCATCTTTGAAGACATCGAAGAGGACGTTACAGGTGAGAAGATTGTTCCTCACGTTATCGAGCCATCATTCGGTATTGACCGTATCACCTACTCTGTTTTATTGCATTCATTTACTGAAACTGATGAGAAAGACTACTTTAAATTTGACAAGTCAGTTGCTCCAGTCCAAGTCGGATTATTCCCTCTTGTTAATAAGGAAGGTCCGCGTGAAATCGCTCAAGAACTAACAGAAAACTTGAGAATGGCGGGTTTCACTGTAGAATATGATGCGACAGGAACTATCGGTAAAAGATATGCCCGAGCAGATGAAATTGGTGTTCCTCTTGCTGTGACTGTTGATTTTGACACCTTGGATGACAATCAGGTAACAGTCAGAGACAGAGATACCGAACAACAAGAAAGAATACCGATTGCCGATTTAAAAGACTATCTGGAAAATTATTATAAATGAGTTTAAACTCATTTATTCTTTTTTTTAAAGTGTAAAAACAGGCCATTAGCCCATTTCAGCGAATCTTTACTTTCTGAAATCAGCAATCTGTTTTGATCAAAGAATCCGTTTTTTCTAAAAAGGCCCAAAATCATCCTTTCGTTTGTAACTATCAATAGAAAATTGTTTTCCGCCTTGAATGATGATAAGTTTTTGACATGAGAGTTGTCTTCATAAACATCAAAAACCGGATTAGGAGACCTTATCTCAACGAACTTTTCTTGTGATGCCAACTCATTCAGCCTTGAATTGATGTTTTCATGATAAATCGGCAATATGCATCGCACACCATTTGCACGGGCCAAAGTGTCATCAATAAAATTAAATGTCTTATCAATATCAACGCAATCCGATTCAAGCAATTCAGATTCTTCAAGAAGATGCATGGCCTCAACTGATTTTTTTGGAATTCCGCAAACTAAATGACCTTCTACAATGTTAAAGAACTTCTCCAATAGGTTTACAGTTATGGAAAACTCTAAAATGTTTTTGATCTGCAATTTCAACAGATTGACTAGATAATATTTATTTGCTTTGCGATATACCAGTTTTTTTAATTCCAATCCATGCAGAATGCCTGATATTGAACTGTATCCCAATTTAGTATCAACAGATAACTCCTTCATGTTGCTTGGTTTTTCATATAGTGCTTTTAGTACTTTTAATCTAATAATTGAATTAGATATAAATTTCACATCCTGCGAAATTGCATTGTAACTATCTAAATATTCATTCAAAATATCACAACCTATGTATTACTTAAATTAATATTTTTATTACTGATGATATAAAATCTCCCTAACTGCACAAGTGTGAAAAATCACGAAGGAGACTTAGATATTTTTTTAATATATGAAAAATATATTAAGTGATGGTGATACTATGATTGATACACATATGCATGCGGACGCCAGAAGCGGAGAAGACTTCAGGGAAATGTATCTGGCAGGCATTGACACTGCAATAACCTGTAGCTATTACCCTTACAGGATACCTCACGAGATGATTCTTTTAAACCATTTGAATAGAATATTGGAACTGGACACAAAAAGAGCCATGGAACATGGCCTTGATTTGAAAGTGGCATTGGGCATTCACCCGACCAACTCAAACATCAATCCGGAAACAATTCTTGAAAACTTATATTCATGGATTGAGTCAGACCAGATTGTAGCTATTGGTGAAATCGGCCTTGAAGATTTGACTGACTGCGAGATAAGCGTTTTTAAAAAGCAACTGGACATAGCCAATGAAACAGATTCCAAAGTAATTATCCACACACCTAGAAAAAACAAAAAAGAGGTGTTGAAGGTCATTCTTGACATAATTCCGCAGCATATTGATGAAAGTCAGGCAGTTATCGATCATATTAACCCGAATGTTGTCGGCGATGCGATAAATACGGATTGCATGTTAGGCTTGACTGTGCAGCCTCAAAAAATGGACAAATATGAAGCGATATCCATTTTAGATGAATACGGCTTTGACAAATTCCTTTTGAATTCTGATATCAGCAATAAGCCCTCCGATCCGCTTTCAGTTCCAAATACTGTCAATGAATTGATAAAACGGGATTATGGGAAAAGTGAAATAGAAAAAGTCGCAAGTGGAAATGCCCAGAAATTCTTTAAAATTTAGATAACATGAAAATAATCAGAAAGCTGCCAATTCCTATTTCAGGATTGATCCTTGCATTATTGTCCCTGGGGAATTTAGTTCAGGACATTCATCCATATCTAAGATATATTTTTGCAGCGATAGGTGCAATATTTCTTATTCTTATAATTCTTAAGGTGGTTTTATACCCTCAAAGTATTAAAGAGGACTTTAAAAATCCCATAATTGTCAGCAGTTCCGGCACTTTTTCCATGAGTCTTATGCTTTTATCCACATACCTCGCATCATTTACACCAAGAATTGGGTATGCCCTATGGATAATTGGAATAGTCCTTCATATTTCATTAATAATTTACTTCACTTATCATTTCATTATACGAAGATTTGATATTTCAGCAGTTTATCCCACCTACTGGATAGTGTTTGTCGGAATAACAATGGCATCGATTACAGGACATTACCACGGACTTTATGAAATTGACTTTATTTTCTTCATCGCCGGATTTATAGGAATGTTAATTTCAACACCATTGGTACTTTACCGGGAATTTGTTTATAAAAAAATTCCGGACATGAATAAGCCCTTAACCTGTATTTTTACCGCACTTTTCAGCATACTGATTTTCGGATACTTGAATTCAGCACCAAGCATCTCAAATGAGTTTGTAATGGGAATGTACGTTCTTGCCTGCGCATTCTACATATTTTCCATTTATAAAATGATAAGCTTCAGAAATCTTGATTTTTACCCGAGTTTTTCAGCATTTACATTTCCATTTGTAATAAGCGCACTTGCAACAAAAGGAGTATCCGCAATCTGGACAAATAATATAACAGACATAATATTAATTATAGAAACCACTGTAGCGATCGTTATAGTAGTCTATATACTGATGAAATATATCAGATTCTTAAAAAATAGTTAGAAAGTAGAAATTAATCTACTTATCCCTTATTAATCACTTTTACCTTTTTAGGAGAAACAATGATTAAATTTTTATCGTCACTACGGGCAAGCAGTAATGCCTGAGCGCCGTATCTTTCTCTCATCTGCTTGATTTTATCACCTGCCAATTTGAAATTAGCAGAACTTTCCTTTTCCAGGAAAGACAAATCAAGAACAACCGGGTTTTGCTCCTCGATTACCTGATCAACGACGTAATTGATATCGTCAATTGTCTTAGGTCTGATTAAAACAATCTCATAGTAAGATTGTTCCGGAATAATTACAAAATCATCATAATCATCATAAACAGGTTCCTGTTTAGGTGTAGGCCTAGGATTTGATTTTGGTGCAGGTTTTGGAACTTGTTCATACTGTTGCTGATTCTGTCTGTATTGTTGCTGGTTTTTTCTAGATTGCTGTTGTTTGTTAATTTGCTGTCCGACATTGTCTACGAAAGGCTTTACGGCATCACGAATTGAATCAATGACCCTGGGACCTTCCCTTTTCTCATCTGTTTCATCAAAACCCAAACTTCTTTTTAAATCATCAGTGAAACTCATTTGAATTACTCCTCTAAATATCCTAATATGACATCTAACAATTTAGAAGCCCCATTTTTATAAACATCCTCTGCCGGCAGATTGTATTTGTCCTCGAAGTATTCAGGACACATATCCAAACTGGCATTCTTAAGATTTATTGAAAGACCAACGACCTTCGTAGGTTCGACAGCCTCAATAGCCCTAATCTCTTCTTCAATTCCTTTAGGTTCTCTGTACGGGTGATTAGGCCTGTGTCCAACAATAACTGCATCAGGAGCGCAACCGATTAAGATTGCTGCAGACAATCCTCTCGGATGAGGATTTCCGTTTTCAGTCAAGCTGGATTGACCTTCTATAAAAATAATATCCGGCTTTTTGGTTTCTTCAACATACTTGATAGCTGATAAAACAGCTGACGGAACATCCATAGCGGATAGGCTTCCTGCCCTAAAGTTAAAATCAGTAGGTTCTTCCAAACCCATTTCATCAGTTGAAATAATTGCGGGATTTAAACCTCTTTCAATACTTGCCTCACCAAGTTTTTTAGTGGTTGTCCTTTTTCCACATTCCTGTGAGGTACCGCCAACGAAAATTACAGGAGCTTTAGGAGTGTATGATATTTTAGGTAAAACCTCGCAGGACTTTTTAGGGGCAATGCCTGCAATTTTTTTAACAATGTCCAATCTTGGACTGATCTCTTTGATAACAACATTTTTTGAATCGGCAAATCTTTTTAATGCAGGATTTTCATCAATGGATAATGATCTAAAGGAAGTAATGACGTTTAATCCGGCATCAATTGCTTGGACACAATATTTTAATGCTGCGCCTTCAGCACCAATAGGCAACATTATAACCAATGATTTGGCATCAGGTGATTGTTTTAAACATTCTTCCAAACTGACTGATATAACATTACCGCAATACTGTTTTCCCTGTTTTCTTACATCATCATCAATGAATCCTACTGTTTCAACACCTTCAAGATTGGAGAATTTTTCTCCTCCACCTCCGCAACCCACTACAATGAATGGATTTAATTCTTGAATGTCTTTTACTGATTTTACTGAATACAAAAAATTCACCCCTATCCTATAATTTATAACTTATAACTAATCATTAAACTTATTATCTTAATTTTTCGAAAAAAAATTTCAAAAAAATTTTATTATTATTAATTATTATTTTTTTCATTTATAAAGTATAATGTTTTTAAGTTAAAATTTCCAAGATTGAAATCGGTAAAAAAAATTTTTAAGAAGAAAAATTTACAAGACACATTAAAAAAATCAATGAAAAATAAGGATTTTACTCCTTATTTAACTTTGATTTTGACTGTTTTTGCCGCCTTGTTGAAGAACTTGTTTCCTTTGTAGGTTATCTTTGCATTGAAAGTGCCTTTTTTGGTGAGTTTGGTGATTTTGAAAGTGGTCTTTCCTTTGCTGTTAGTTCTTGCAGTATAGGTTTTCCCCTTGATTTTCAGGGTCAATTTTGCATTTTTGACTGCTTTTCCAAGATTGTCTTTCAAGACAACAGTGTACTTTTTGGTTTTGAGTGCTTTTTTGAATGCTTTCGCTTTTGCAGTGAGTTTAGGTGTTGCCTTTTTGACTGTGACTTTTGCGGTTGCTGTTGACTTGTTGTAGTTGCCGTTTTCG